>CAYHDD010000307.1:0-4596 GCA_964355195.1 uncultured Rhodoferax sp.
AATCCATCGAGCTTGCCGTTCAGTTCGGGCAACGCCAGGCCCACCGCGGCGCGCCTGGGCAGTGACGAGCTTGAGTCCACACATGAGTCGCCGCGAACTCAAAGGCAAGGTGGTCTTGATCAGCGGTGCCGCTGGCGGCTTGGGCGCTGCCCTGTGCCAGCGCTTCGCGGCGGGCGGCAGCCTGATTGCCGCCATGGACAGCAATCCGGTGGGACTCGATGCCCTCGTGCGGTCCTTGGAGAAGGCGGGTGCGCAGGCGCTGGCTCTGCCCGTTGACGTCACCGATGCCACGCTCTGCCAGGCCTCCATCGCGAGCACCTTGACCCGCTTTGGCCGGCTCGACGGCCTCATCAACAATGCCGGCATCAGCCATCGCAGCCTGCTGCGCGCCACGCAGCCTGACGTGATTCGGCACATCATGGACGTCAACTTCTTTGGCGCCCTCCATCTCACGCACGCCGCTCTGGCCCACGTCACCGCACAGCGCGGCTTCATCGCTGCCATTTCCAGCGTCGCCGGCTTCTCGCCCTTGATCGGCCGCACCGGCTACGCCGCCAGCAAACACGCGCTGCATGGCTTCTTCAACAGCCTGCGCAGCGAGGTCGAAGCCGATGGCGTCAGCGTGACCCTGGTCTGCCCTTCTTTCATCCGGACCGGCATCGGCGCGGCCGGTCTCGGCGGTGATGGCAAGGCCGCGCGCGGCCCGCGCCTGACCAGCGGTACCGAATCAAGCGCAGAAGAGATTGCCGAGCGCATCTTTGTTGCCGTAGCCGAGAGCCGACCACTGCTGCTGCCTGACCGAACGGCGCGGCTGGCCTGGTGGTTCAGCCGCCTCGCCCCGGCAGCCTATTCGCGCACCATGAAACGCCGACTGGGTGCAGAGTTCGAGCAGACCCCTGAGTAGGATTGCCTGTGTCAGCGCATCCGCCGCCCGACACCCAGGGCCGCGAACACGCTCAAGCCCAACACTGCGGCGGCACCAATCAGGGTGGCGCCATACCAGCCACGGTCCATCAGTTGACCAAAAAACAGCGGCGAGATGGCAAAGCCCACATCCAGGCCCGAATAGACCATGCCGTAGACGCGCCCGGTGGCGCCCTTCGGTGTGGCCTTCTTGATCATCATGTCGCGCGAGGGCCCGCCAATGCCGACGGCAAAGCCTGTACTGGCGAGCACCGCCATGCTCAGACTGCCTCCCAGCCATCCCGTGCCGCACAACATCAGCAGCGCCGCACCCGTGCTCATGGCGAGCGCCACAACACGGTCACTGTGCGTCGTGCGCGCTGCAACAAAGCCCCCCACCAGCATGCCCAGGGCACCACACAGCATGTAGGCGGACAGTGTCAATGTGGCCGACTCCAGGCTCACACCATGCATCGCCTTCAGAATTGAAATGGCAAAGCTTTGCACCACCGCCAGCGTCATGGTGGAGAGCAGGAAGAAGCCGAAGCACCACCAGACCACGGGCAGCTTCATGAAAGCCATGCTGTGTTCCTTTGGCGCGTCCGGGTGATGCTGTGCCACCTGGGTGCGCAACAGGTCGCGCTGCAGGACCAGCAGCACCAAGATGCAGGCGTACATCGCGGCGGCGGCCAGATAGGCTGCGCGCCAGCCGGCAAGGCCGCCGACCGTAGCAAAGAACAGCGGCGCGGCCGCCCAGCCCAGGTTGCCGGTCAACCCGTGCACACTGAAGGCATAGCCCAGGCGCGGCGCCGACACGCGCTGGTTCAAAATGGTGAAATCAACCGGATGAAAGGTGGCATTGCCCAGCCCCGCCAACGCCCCTACCAGCAACAGGCCGAGGTAGCCCGTCACCATCGACGCAGCACCGCAGGCCAGAACAAAAATCCCGATCGCGACAAACATCAGTGGACGCGCCCCCAGGCGGTCCACCGCGAAGCCGGCCCCTGCCTGCCCGAGACCCGAGACCACAAAAAACGCGGTCATCAACAAGCCGAGCTCGGAGTAGTTCAGCCCGAACTCTTTCATGAAGACCGGGAACATCAGCGGCAGCAACAGATGCGCAAAGTGCGAGCTGGCGTGCGCCAGTCCCACCAGAGCGATGATGCGCGCATCCTGGCGCAGAGGAACACTGCCCGGTGGCTGAACGGTGGTGGTAGTCAAGACGCTATGGTATGTCAAGCTGCAAATACACACCACAGCACGGTCTGTTGAGGGTCGGCACTGGCTCTTGGGCACAATCAGGCTGTGGACCGAGCATGAAGACACTTCTCAATTCAAACGCCATCCTGGCCGCGTTCGGCGCTGCCGCCCTCTTTGGCGCCAGCACGCCGTTCGCCAAACTGTATGTGGGCGAGCTCTCGGCCGTGCTGCTGGCAGGCCTGCTCTATCTGGGCAGCGGCACCGGTCTGCTGACGCTGCGCCTGCTGCGCGACCGCGGCTGGCGCCCCACCGGTCTGGTGCGCGCGCGTTGGCCCTGGCTGCTGGCTGCCATCGTCTGTGGCGGTGTGCTCGGTCCGACGCTTCTGATGCTTGGACTGGCGCGCATGAGTGCCGCCTCGGCCTCGCTGCTGCTCAACCTGGAGGGCGTGCTGACGGCCGTCATCGCGTGGCTGGTGTTCAGGGAACATACCAACCGGCGCATGGTCATGGGCATGGCGTTCGTCAGCCTGGGCGCTCTGCTGCTGTCCTGGCCGAACGGATCACTCAGCGCGGGTGCGGCGGTCTCTGGCGCCGCACTGCTGCTGGGGGCCTGCCTGTGCTGGGCGCTGGACAACAACCTGACGCGCCATGTGTCCGAGGCCGACGCGCTGTTTCTGGCCGGCGTGAAAGGCATCAGTGCCGCGGCCGTCAATATCGGTCTGGCGCTGGCCAGTGGGCAACCGATGCCGCAGCCGGGCGTGCTGGCCCCGGTGCTGCTGATCGGTTTTCTGGGCTATGGCCTCAGCCTGGCACTGTTCGTGCTGGCCTTGCGTCAGTTGGGAACGGCGCGCACCGGCGCCTATTTCAGCGCGGCGCCATTTTTCGGCGCCGCCATCGCCATCGGTGTTTTTCGGGAGAGCACAACGCCCCTCTTCTGGCTCGCCTCGCTGCTGATGATGCTGGGTCTGTGGCTGCACCTGACCGAACGCCATGAGCACCCCCACTGGCACGGTGAGCTACAGCACAGCCACCCGCACTACCCCGACATTGAGCACCGGCACGAGCATCGGTAGGGGCGCTTGTACTTGTCGAGCGAACACGACAGGAGTAAGCTACCGGGCGAAGGGATACCGACGATGCCTATAAAAATCAAGTTCTGGTTGCTTGCTGCACTGCTCAGCGTTAGCGCGATTGCCGGACCTTGCCAGTCAGCCGAACTCTCCACCCGCACCGCACTCATCATCGGCATCAGTGTTTATGACCGGCCCGAAATTCCCGCTCTGGCCGGTATCAGGGAGGACATGATCAGCGCGGTGGCTATTGCCAAGGCCATGGGCATCCCGCAGGCGAACATCCGGGTGCTGCGCGACCAGCAGGCGAGTAAGGCGGGCATTCTGGAAGCGCTACGGGAGCTGGGAGAAACCACTGCTGACGGTGCGCGAACCTTTGTCTACTACTCCGGTCACGGCACACGCTTTCAGGACGACCAGGCTGGCGGTTGCGTTGAGGGGCTACTCACCTACGACTACCAGGTCATCACCAACAGCGAGATTGCGGCCATCACCAAGAAGCTCAGCGACAAGGCAGACAAGTTCATGTCCATGTTCGATGCCTGCCACTCCGCCGGTGTTGCACCGAAACTGTCCGCTAACCGCTCCATCGCGGAAGCCACCTTCGCGCCCAAGTTCTATATGAAAGCTGGCGCCGGGGTCAATGCCTGTAGCCAACCCAGCAATCTCAGAACACGCAGCCTGTTGGGTGAATCGACCCGGCTTGGTGCATTGCCTGAAAACTTTGTACAGATCACGTCATCACTTTCGACTGAAGTCAGCTTTGATGAACCCGGCAAGGGCGGGGTTGCCACCCAGGCTGTGCGGGATTGCCTGCTTGGAAGGGCACCGGACCTGAATGCCTCTGGCGCAGTGTCCATGGCGGAAGTTCAGCAATGCGCGCAGCAGATCATTAACCAGAAGTTGCGCAACACCATCGACGTAACGCCGCACCATGTCACCGTGTCGGGCAACCGAAATCTGATACCGCTACAGCGCCCCAAGCCACCTTTGGCGACTCCTGCGCCACAGGTGGTGGCGCAGGCACCGATCATTCAGGCGCCTGCGCCAACACCTGCGCCGGTTCAACCGGCAGCGCCACCGCCACCGCAGCCTGCCCCGGTGCGTCCAGCTCCCCCTGCGCCTCCTGCGCCTGCTGCGGCAGCCCCCGTCCATGTGCCAGCACCCGCACCCGCACCCGCACCAGCAGTCGTGTTGCCAGCGGCGCCAGTGGCCGCTCCTGCGCCCATTGCACCCGCACCTGTGAAGCCACCCAAGCCTGAGCCGGCCCTGGCTTCACTGGCGACCCTCAAAGACATCGAGCAGCAGCGTAACCCGAAGCGTGTAGTCAACGTCACTTTGAGCAAAGCCGCACTCAAAATCGGTAAAGACGAGCTGGATTTCAAAGTCACATCCAATCACGATGGCTATGTGTACCTGGTCA
>CAYHDD010000308.1:0-4582 GCA_964355195.1 uncultured Rhodoferax sp.
ACGCTTGCGCAAAAGCAACGGCAGCAGATGATCGACCTGATCCTGGAGGAACTGGTTCAGCGCCTTTACCCGTTCCTGGTTCAGGCCTTGGCCAATGGCCTCAGCCAGCGGCAGATGCGAAACCGGCGCGGGCATGCCGTCGCTTCCCGCAGCCATGGCAACATCACCCGCGCACAGCATCACACCCATCGCACAAACCCTCACCATCAAACTTGCCCGCAAGCACGCGTGCTTCATCCGAGCCCTGACATCTGCCATGTTTGACTTCCCTCCTTTTGCAACAGGCATTATCAACTTCCGTTGACAGACCTGCGCTGGCTACATCGTCACGAGCATCGACATGACGGCCATCGCCATGACGA
This sequence comes from uncultured Rhodoferax sp., assembly GCA_964355195.1. Taxonomy (GTDB): domain Bacteria; phylum Pseudomonadota; class Gammaproteobacteria; order Burkholderiales; family Burkholderiaceae_C; genus Rhodoferax. The sequence goes on from CAYHDD010000308.1 coordinate 363, forward strand.
CGCGGGTGGACCAGCCGAAGAAGCGATGACGGGGAGAGTTGGGCTCATCGCAACGCAATGTGTGCCAAAGAAATACGGCTTTTCGTGTCCCCTATTGACGCCCCGCGATGCATTGAGCTTACTGGATCTTGCGAATCGCATGGTTGCTCGAATCGGTGACGTAAAGGCTCTTGCCGTCCGTAGTGATTCCGATCGGTCCGCCGAACTTCGCGACCGCTCCAGCCCCCTCGATTGCGCCATAGGCACTCCCCGCGAGAGTTGAAACGATCCCTGTCGCAATCACGACTTGATGGATCTTCTTGCTGATGAAATTATCAGAAACGTACAGATTCACACCATCGGTGGTGACCCCGACCGGCGTGATGTAAGCCGAAGGCGCACCGAGAACCATCGTCGACACCGCGCCCGTCGCGATGGCGATCTTGCGAATGGCTCCGTTGTCGCAGACGTACAGATGCGTGCCATCGGTGGTCAGCCCTTTGGGCCAGTAAAACTTGGCTGCTCCGGCGATGCCATCCACCAGGCCCGTGGTGCCACTTGCCGCTCTGACCCCTGCCGTGCCTGCGAGAGTGCTCACCACGCCCGTAGCGATGTCGATCTTGCGTATTGTGTAGTTGCTGGAATCCGCGACGTAGAGATTTTTCCCATCGGAGGTAATGCCCAGCGGTGCCTTGAACCGCGCGGCAGTACCCGTACCATCAGTCGACCCGGAGGGAGCGCCGTAGAGCCCAGCAAATGCGCTCACGACACCGGATGCCATGTCTATCCGTTTGATGACGTGATTGCTCGAATCTGCGACAAACAAGCTTGTTCCGTCGCTCGTAATATCAACAGCGCCGGGAACCTTGGCCAGAGTGGTTACGACGCTGCTTGCGATAGATATTTTGCGAATAGCGCCGCCATTGCTCTCGACCGAGTAGAGGCTTGTTGCGTCGGTGGTGATGCCGGAAGGGAAGTCGAACTTGGCTGCTGTTCCTGTCCCATCGTTCACGCCAGACGTGCCAGTGACGCCCGCGAAAGTGCTTACCCCCCCTGAGAGCGATAGAGGCGTACCCTGCTTTGCCCCCCCCATCAGTCCGGCAGAACCTGTTCCTGCAGCCGGTGAAACTATCGCGGCGACCGTATTGGCTGAGTTTGAACTGTAAGCAAAATTTGCTGTTGCCTGCTTGTTGTAGGAAACGGCCGTAACGCCATACGTCGAATCACTTTCAAGCCCAGCTAGCAAATTGGTTGCATTCAGAATGATCTGACCACGAGCATCAGGACCATAGAACGTAAACATTTGCCCCAAGGCGTCCAAAAGAATCGCGTATTCGCTCTGGCCCTGGCCGTTCACCGCAAGCACGGTCATGGCAGTGACACCCAGGTTGTCGAGTACCAGCTTGGCTAAGGCCGTACTGCTGGTACTGGCAAAGTTGTTTGCCAAGTTTCTTGCAAATGCTGACGGGTCTGCTGTGGCTTGCGCCGTGTGGGTATTGAGAGTTGCATTGCTCGGAGCCAACCCGTAAAGAGCTTGGTACATGTGAACAGCGACAGCACTACCGCCCGACACGGTTGCTGCATTCGCAGCTGGACGCGGGACGCTAGTTTCAATGGCTGTGACCGGGGGTTCTGCGCCTCCACCACAAGACGCAAGAAATAGGGTGGCCAGCGTCAAGGCCAGCAATCTTGGATGTTTCATGTCATGGATCCCCTCATCGTCGTCATGGTCTTATGCGTGATCTTAACGGATACGAATAGAGGCATTTCAACCTACGGCCTTGTCCAACCGGATGTGCGCACCTCCCGGGCGAGCGCGGACGCCAGCGCCGAATGTGCGGTGATGCCCACCGTGCACTGCAACCAGCGATCCGGTTTGCCACGCTCGATTTCAGAGCGCCAGCGTCACCAGTTTGAAGTCTTCATCGTCAGGATAGGACTTGACTTCGAATCCCAGGCTGCGCATCAGCTTGAGCATATTCTGGTTGTTGGCCAGCACCAGGCCCTGAATCTCGCTCAATCCTTTGTCACGCGCGAACTCGACGATAGAGAGCATCAGGCGCGAACCCAGGCCCTTGCCTTTGAAGTCGTCGGCCACGACCAGCGAGAACTCGCAGGTCGTTCGATCCGGGTTCGTGATGTAGCGCGACACACCCAGAATACGGGTCAGCTCCACGGGTTCGCCGTCGACACCGACACTGCGCTCGTGCACCACCGCCACCAGGGCCATTTCGCAGTCGTAGTCGATCAGGGTGAAGCGCGCCAGCATCGAGGCCGGAAGCTCCTGCATGCTGGAGACAAAGCGGAAGTAGCGGCTCTCGGGCGACAGACTGCGCATGAAGTCTTGCAGCATCGAGGCGTCATCCGGATGGATCGGGCGCACCGTGTATTCGCCGCCACCGGGCAGCGGCCAGGTCTGCTCAAATTTCGACGGGTAAGGCAGGATCGCCAGGTGGCTGTAATTATGGGCACCAGGCGGTGCACTTTCAACCACGATGCGCGCATCGACCGCCAGCGCGCCACTGCTGTCCACAATGATCGGATTGATGTCCATCTCGCGCAGTTGTGGCAACTCGCAGACCATCTCCGAGACACGCAACAGAACCTGCTCCAGCGCCTCCATGTCGATGGCCGGCGCGCCGCGCCAATCGGCCAGAGTTTCAGCCACGCGCGAGCGCGAGATCAGGCTACGCGCCAGAAACTGGTTCAGGGGCGGCAGCTCCATGGAACGGTCGTTGATGAGCTCGATCATGGTGCCACCAGCGCCAAATGAGATCACAGGGCCAAACGGTTGATCAGTCACCAGTCCGACGAACACTTCGCGCCCGCGCTTCTGGCTCGACATGTTCTGCACCGTGACGCCGTTGATGCGCGCCTCGGGCCGCAGGCGCGCCACGGTCTGCATCATCTCGATGTAGGTGTCGCGCACACCGACGGCGTTGACCACATTCAGGGCGACGCCCTGCACGTCTGACTTATGGCTGATGTCGGGTGAGTCGATCTTCAGCGCCACCGGGAAGCCAAGTTGCGCAGCAATCATCATGGCTTCGTTGACGTTGCGCGCCAGCATGGTGCGCGTGACGGGGATGTGAAACGCCGCCAGCAAGGCCTTGGATTCCATCTCCGTCAGCACTTTGCGGCGCTCGGCCAGCACGCTCTCGATGATCATGCGCGCGCCTTCTACGTCGGGCTTCGCCAAGTCGGACATCGGTGTCGGCGTTTGTTGTAGAAACAACTGATTCTGGTAGAACGAAGCAATGTTGCCGAAGGCGCCCACTGCTGCCTCCGGCGTACGGAAGGTCGGGATCGAGGCCTCTCTCAGGATGTGCCTGGCCTCACCAACACTGGCGTCACCCATCAGGCAGGTGAACAGGGGCTTGCTGACGCGCTTGTGAACCTCGGCCAGCATATGGGCAACGGCGCTGGCGTCATGGCCGAACTTGGGCGAATAGATGACCAGCAGGCCATCAATCTGGCGCGCTTTACCGACCATCTCGAAAGCCGCCTTGAAGTGCTCCGGTCCGGCGTCTTCGGACAAGTCAATCAGATCGCACAGCGAAGCCAGGGGCGGCAGTTGGGCCTGCAATTCCAGCGCCTGGGCGGCGTCCAGCTTGGCCAACTCGAGCCGAATTTCGGTGATCCAGTCAGCCGCCAAAACGCCCGGACCACCGCCGTTGCTCACCACGGCCAGCCGACGTCCAACCGCCTTGTAGCGTGAGGCGAGACACTTTGCTGCCGAGAACAGGGCCACAAAGGAGCGCACACGCACAGCCCCGGCGCGGCGCAAGGCGGCGTCAAACACATCGTCACTGCCGACAATCGTGCCCGAGTGGGTTAGCGCTGCCTGATTGCCGGCGGCCCGGCGACCGGCCTTGAGTACCACCACCGGTTTGGCGTTGGCCGCCGCCCGCAGGGCGCTCATGAAACGGCGCGCATCGCGGATGCCTTCCAGATAGACCACGATGCTGTGCGTGTGGGCGTCGGTGGCCAGGAAGTCAAGCACCTGGGCCATGTCCACATCGGTGTTCGGGCCAACTGAAACGACGGTCGAGAAGCCAACACCGTTCTTCTGCGCCCAGTCCAGAATCGACGCAGTCAATGCACCCGATTGCGATACCAGGGCCAGCGGCCCAGCAGCAGCCAGCGGTCCAGCGATGCTCGCATTGAGGTGCAGGTGCGGGCGCTGAAAGCCCAGACAGTTCGGGCCCAGCAAGTGAATCTTGTCGCGCCTGGCGATCTTC
>CAYHDD010000309.1:0-4576 GCA_964355195.1 uncultured Rhodoferax sp.
ATCGACCAGTGAGCGGTTGTTGTCAAAGGCGCGGCGTGCGATATCAACCTGCCCCTTGGCTGATTCGGCCAACTGCTGGGCCTGGCGCAGGCGCGCCTGGTATTCGGTCGCGTCAACCCGGGCGATCACCTGACCGGTCTTGACCACATCGCCTTCGCGTACCGACAGGTCCTGCAGTTCCCCGGCGACGCGGGCTTTGACAAGGGCCGAGTTGACCGCCCTGAGCGAGCCCGAAATCGCCAACGTCTGGACCAGTTCCCTTGTCCTGGCCTCGATCAAATCGCCAGGCCGCAGTTCGAGCACGGTTTGCGCGCGCTCCGTGCTCAGATTGGCAATCGCCTCCTGCTGCGCCTGATGTGTTTCCCACAGGCGCAACAGGCCGAACCCGAGCAAACCAGCAACAAGGGCAAACACTGCCCATTTTGACGAGCGATTCATGGCGTTTGAGATCCTTTGTGTGGCGAGAGAATGGGGTCGCGCACCTGTAGCCCGTTCAAAATGACTTGCAACTGCGACTCCAGAAAGTCTTCAGGGTTCACCTGCAAATGGTCGGCGCTGTCGCAGCAGACCGTGTTGGAATGCATCAGCAATTGAAGAAAGATCATCGGGGCCAATACCGCGTAGACCCCGTATTTCATGTCCAGCGGCGCAAATTCGCCACGGGTGACGCCTCGCTGCAAGATGCGGCGAATCAGCAGATGGGCAGGCTGGATGACCTCGTGTTGGTAAAACGCGGCGAGCTCCGGAAAATTCTTGCCTTCGCTCAACATCAGTTTGGTGATGCCCGAAATCTTGGCATTGCCCTGGCGCGCCCACCACAGGCGCAGGCCGTGGCGCAGCATGTCGGCGGTCGTGCCTTCGAAGGCGTCGAGGTCGGCGTTCCACTCGGAAAACCGGCCCGAGATGTTTTCACGCACGACCGCCTTGAAGAGTTCTTCCTTGCTGGCAAAGTAGAGGAACAAAGTGCCCTTCGAGACGCCCGCGCGGTGCGCCACCTCTTCGGCGCGGGTGGCGGCAAAGCCCTTTTCCACGAACAGGTCAAGCGCAGCGTCCAGCAATTCACCCGGACGGGCGTCTTTGCGGCGCTCGTGTTTGGCGCTGGGTGGCGGTGGGTTAAGTGCTTGCTTCGGAAGGGGCATTATGTTACTGACTGACTGGTTAGTAATATATCTTCTACAGTTCAGACTGTCAAATGGGCGTTGCACCGTGGCCGGTGCGATGTCGGGGTGCGACAACAGTCACGAAACTTGAAAAGGAGACATTCCTATGTCACATGCTGGACCAAACATTGTTCTGGGCGGAGGCTGCTTCTGGTGCACGGAAGCGGTGTTTACGTGTGTGCGGGGTATAGAAGATGTCGAAAGTGGCTACTGCAACGGGCAGGCGCTGCGGCCAAGCTACGAACAGGTTTGCACCGGCACGACGGGGCACAACGAAGTCGTCAAGCTGCGCTTCGATCCGGCCCAGATCAGTGTGCGCGAGATTCTGGAGATCTTCTTCCTGATCCATGACCCCACCACGCTCAATCGTCAGGGCCATGATGCCGGGACGCAGTACCGCAGCGGCATTTATTTCACGGCGCCGGAACAGGAAGCGGTGGCGCGCGAATTGATACGCGAGATGACCGAGAGTGGTGACTACCGTCAGGCGATCGTGACCGAAGTGCTGCCACTTGCCAACTACTGGATGGCCGAAGACTACCACCAGGACTATTTTGCCAAGAACCCGGCGCAGGCCTATTGCCAGGCGGTGGCGGCGCCCAAAGTGGCGAAGTTTCGCCGGACTTTCGCGCGGCTCGTCAAATAGCCGTCGGTGAAGGCTGAACACCTTATGAACAGCCCGGTAGTCTCGTCCCTGCTGCCGGTGGTGTTGCTGATCTTGATTGGCTATCTGGCCGGCCGAGTGCGATGGATCCGGCCCGAGGCGGGCAAGGATTTGTCGCAACTTGTATTCATGGTCCTGACGCCGGCCTTGCTGTTTCGCACGATGAGCGCGGTGCATGTGGAACAGCTTGATTTCAAGCCGGTCGCGATGTACTTTGTGGCGGCCGCACTCTTGTTTGCAGTGATGCTGGTTTGGCAGGGCGCGACGCGTCGCGCCGCCGTGCTGGCGCTGGCCGCGACCTTCAGCAACACCGTCATGATCGGCGTGCCACTGGTCGGTCTGGCCTACGGTCAGGCCGGGCTGGTACTGCTGTTCACCCTGATTTCGGTGCATGCACTGGTGCTGCTGACTCTTGCGACGGTGGTGCTGGAACTGGCGGTCGCGGCCGAAGTCGCGGCCACTGAACGGGCCGACCGACAGCAACTGCTTCGCACCGTGTTGGGGGCCATTCGCAATGCCATTGTTCACCCGGTACCGCTGCCGATCCTTGCCGGGCTGTTGTTTGCGCAGACCGGCCTGGTCATACCGCCCTTGCTGGACAAGCCACTCTTGCTGCTGAGCAATGCCTTTGGTCCCATGGCCTTGTTGTTGGTTGGTGTCACCCTGGCCTCGGTGCGCGTGGGCACACAGCTCGGCGCAGCCTTGCGGCTGGCCCTGATCAAGAACCTGGTCTTTCCGGCGCTGGTGGCCTTGCTGAGCTGGGCGCTTGGGTTGAGTGGTCTGTCGCTGTCGGTGATGATCGTCGCCGCAGCCATGCCGATTGGTGCCAACGTCTTTCTCTTTTCGCAGCGCTACCAAGTGGCCGAGGAATTGGTGACGGCCAGCGTGGCGGTGTCGACCGCGCTGGCGCTGTTCACGGTCTCGCTGGTGATGGCGCTATTGACGGATTCCTAGTGGTGCCTCATGGCGCCAGCCGTTCCCGAACCCACACCGACGCAGTGTCGGCCGTGCTTCTCAAACGGTAGCGAAGGCGATCATGCAGGCGGCTCTTGCGGCCCTGCCAGAACTGCCAGTTGTCGGGGACGAGCAGGTAGCCACCCCAGTGCGGTGGGCGGGGCGGTTGAAGCAAGAACTTGGCGGCATACTGGGCAGCATTTGCCACCAGCGTGGCGCGTGAATTGATGACCTGACTCTGGGGTGAGGCCCAGGCGCCAATGCGCGAGTCCAGCGGGCGGCTGTGAAAATAGGCATCGCTCTCGCTGACGCCGAGCTTCTCGACGCGTCCTTCAATGCGCACCACACGCTCCAGCTCGACCCAGTGGAATTGCAGTGCCGCAAACGGGTTGCCCGCCAACTCCAGGCCCTTGCGGCTCTCGTAGTTGGTGAACCAGGTGATGCCGCGCTCGTCATAGCCCTTGATCAGCACAACACGCGTACTCGGGCGCAGGTTGCTGGCGACCGTGGCCAGGGTCATCGCGTTGGGTTCGGGAATCTGCGCTGCAATGGCTTCGTTCAACCAGTGCTCAAACTGTTGCAGCGGATCGGCGTGCGAGGCTTCTTCGCTGAGTTCGGCGCGCTCATAGCTTTTGCGGAGGTCGGCAAGTGAGGTCATGGCGGCAGTATAGGCAGGTCTGATGGCGTGGCGCTTTGGTAACCAACTGGTAACTGCCAACCGGTGCGACCCGGGTGCTTAGCGGTTACTATCAAAGATGTAATTTAGTTACCAACTCTGGTCCAAACCATGAAACTTCACTCCACTGTTGCAGCGGTCACGGCTCGCATTCGCGAGCGCAGCGAGGTGACGCGCAGCGCCTATCTGGCGCGTTTGGCGCTCGCTGCTGATCGCAAACCAGGCGCCGAGCGCTTGGGTTGTGCCAATGTGGCCCACGCCTTTGCTGCTTTGCCAGCGAACGACAAGTTGCGCGTGGTCTCCGAGCGTGCGCGCAACATCGGTCTTGTCAGTGCCTACGAGGACATGTTGTCGGCGCATGCCCCGTATCAGCACTACCCCGACCTCATCAAGGCCGAGGCGCGCAAGCTCGCCGCTACGGCGCAGGTGGCCGGTGGCGTGCCGGCCATGTGCGACGGCGTGACGCAGGGTACGCCGGGCATGGAGCTGAGCCTGTTCTCGCGGGACGTGATCGCCATGGCGAGCGCCGTGGCCCTCAGTCATGATGTGTTTGATGCCGTCGTGATGCTGGGCGTGTGCGACAAAATTGTTCCCGGACTGCTGATTGGTGCCCTGCATTTTGGTCACTTGCCGATGGTGTTCGTGCCGGCCGGTCCCATGAGCTCGGGTTTGTCGAACAGCGAGAAGTCCAAGGTGCGCGAGAAGGCCGCACAGGGTCTGGTGGGGCGCGCTGAACTGCTGGCAGCGGAATCCAGTGCCTACCACGGTGCTGGCACCTGCACTTTCTACGGCACCGCCAACAGCAACCAGATGTTGCTCGAAGCCATGGGTCTGCACGTGCCAGGCGCGGCCTTTGTGAACCCTGACGCTTCGATCCGGGATGAACTCACGCGCGAGGCTGTTCGCACGGTACTGGACTGCACTGAGCCAGCTCGGTTTGCGCCGATCGGACGGCTGGTTGACGAGCGCTGCATGGTCAACGCCATGGTCGCTCTGCTGGCCACGGGTGGTTCGACCAATCACCTGATTCACTGGGTTGCCGTTGCGCGCGCGGCGGGCCTCATCATGGACTGGGACGACTTTTCCGCCCTCTCCGAAGTGGTGCCGTTGTTGGCGCGGGTC
>CAYHDD010000310.1:0-4551 GCA_964355195.1 uncultured Rhodoferax sp.
GGTGGGGGAATTTGAGGTGGCCACAAGTGGGGGAATTTGGGTGGCCATCAGGGCGCATTGTTGGGAAGGTGGTAAATATCTGCTTCACTGCATCTAACAACAAGCGGTATTCGCTTTCGCCTTTGGCGTTGACCGCTGGAACAGATGTCGGCGTCACGCCAAGATTGTCAAGCACGAGTTTCGTCAGATCGGCGTGACTTGTGCTGGCAAAGCGATCCGTTAGGTTCTTGACAAAGGTTGATGCGTCGTTGTTGGCTTGGAAGGCGTAATCAACAAGCAGTGCATTGCTTGGTGCCATCCCGTACAACGCCTGATACATGTGAATGACAACGCCATTGCCACCCGTAACTGTGGATGCCTTCTTAGCGGGTGCCGGAACACTGGCCATGATGAAAGGGGTGGGTGGAGATGCAATTGGCTCAGTGCCGCCACCACATGCTGCAATTGTGGCGAATGCCAGAAGCAAGATGCTTCGAGGCAAACCTTGAATACAGAACTTCATACCGACTCTCCCTTTTTAGTTATGTGCAAGGTCGGCCAATAGTGACTCGGTCTCCAATTACGCCTTGACTCGTCAATCCCATTCTGACATCGTTTATTAAAAAACCAACGATTTTGTGGAAAGTATTTCGCGTGAGAGGGAACCGAGCTAGGGCAGCAAGCGCAGTCATTGAGGTTTGGATGACCGCATTGGAGAAGATTTCTGTACGACTGCTTGTCCAGGTTAGATCAAGATTCTCCGACCGAATTCGACTGACCGGTTACGCCGCAGTACAGTCATCCACAAATGCACAGCGTGCTCCCCAAACCAGCACCACCGGCGGCAGAGATCGGCGTGTGGGCTTGCGCCGACTTCTGGGCATTTGATAGTGGGAACCGGGAGCACGCTCCAGGCCCCTCTCGATCAGACAGCCCAGCCCCGTTCTGCCAGCAACTGGGCCAACTCGGTCTTCAGTTCACCGAAGTCTTCGGTCACCGTGCAATAAACGATTTCGTCATCGACAGCGTCATAGCCGTGAATGATGCGGTTTCGTAGGTCGATGGTCAGCTTCAGGTTTGTTACGGACCCGACGAGTGTGGGTTCCATCTTGGCTAGGCGCGAACACGCCTAGCCCAGGATTTCGAGCTGGCGCTCAACCGCTGATCGGCGCATTTTGTCTGCCATGTAGCTGGCCAGCGTGCTGCCGCCAACGAACTCCTGCGCCGATTCGATCGCGCCCAGTGCATCAACCAGCAGCTTGGGCGTCTTGTCGGTCATAGATCACGGTGCGGCTGTTGTTGACGGCCTGCGCGAAGTAGGGGTTTCGGATATACCGCGGGTTCACCAGATCAACGTGTCGCCCCAACAATTGTTCAAGTGCCTCGGCCAGTCAGGGTCTTTGCACTGGCGATTACCGGGCTTCAATACCTTCAAAGCAAGTGCTGAGAACCAGGGCGATGATTTCGTCGTTACTGTACAGGTCGCCAATTTTCAGAAATTCCAGCACCGGGTCGCAGGCGCGGGCGTACAAGGTGTACAGCACGGCAATGGACGGGAGTTTGGGATTGATTTCGCCTTGCCTCTGAGCTGCCTCAATCCAGGCACCCAAACGGTCGCTTACGTCGATCAAGCCGTCGATATAGTCTTTGTGGCCCATCAGCGTAGTGCGCAGCCTGGAGTTCTGGCTTGGCAGCGATGGCATTTCACCCACCAGTTTCAAGCCCATGGTCCAAGCCACGACGCGGCGCAGCTTGTCGATGGGGGATGAGTCCGGGGGCAACTCGTTCAAGAACACTTGCGCCCGGCGCATCACCGATGCCATGGCCGCTGCTGCCAGGTCTTCTTTGCTGGGGAAGTGCTTGTACAGGCTGGCTTTGGCAATGCCCACGTCGGCCGCCACTTCGTCCACCGTCATCGCTTCAAATCCCTTTTCAGCCAGCAGGCGATTGACGGACTGGATGATTGCGTCTTCCCGCGCCAAGTGCATTTGTGCCTTGAAAGAGACCTTGGTGGGAGTAGTGCTGACCATGCGACAAATTGTATACGCTTCAGTTGAGAAATAGAATGGATTGGTGACAATAAGACTATTCAGTCATATTTAATACTACTTGGTATAGAATTGGCTTCATCAATTTGTGGGAGTGCGTGTGTCGATCAAAGTTGCCATCGTGGGTTCGGGTATTGCAGGCTTGGCAGCAGCCCATGCTTTGCGGGGCAAGGCCGAGGTCACGCTGCTGGAGGCGGGAGACTATTTCGGCGGCCACAGCCACACCGTCAACGTGACGCTACCCACGCGGCAAGGCGAGGTGACCCACGGGGTAGACACCGGCTTTCTGGTCCTCAACGAGCGCACCTACCCGCAACTGATTGCCCTGTTGGCCGAACTGAACGTGGCTAGCGTCAAGTCCGAGATGACGTTCTCGGTGCAGGCCCGCGACTACGTGAACGGCCGCGCCATGGAGTGGAGCGGCTCCAACCTGAACACCGTCTTTGCCCAGCGCGCCAACCTGACCAATCCGCGCTTTTGGGGCATGCTGCGCGACCTGCTGCGCTTTAACGCACTGACCACCCGGATGGCCAAGAGCGGCAGCGACGAGCAGTTGCGCCAGCCGCTGGGAGACTTTTTGCGCGAGCAGGGCTTTGGCACTGCGTTTTGCGATTGGTATTTCCTGCCCATGATGGCCTGCATCTGGAGCTGTCCCACCGCGCAGATGCTGCGGTTCCCGGTTTCGACCATGGTGCGCTTTTGCCACAACCATGGGCTACTGCAAATCACCAACCGCCCCCAGTGGTGGACCGTACGGGGGGGTGCCAGGCACTATGTGGAAAAAATCACCGCTGCCATTGCCGACAAGCGTCTGAACACACCGGTGCAGCGCATTGAGTACTTGCAACAAGCGCCCAAAGGCATGGTTCGCCTTCATACCCGTGTCGGCCCTGAGCTGTTTGACAAGGTCATCATTGCCACCCATTCAGACCAGGCTCTGCACATGTTGGCCGAGCCTACTGCGCAGGAGCGGCAAACCTTGGGTGCCATTCACTATCAGTCCAACAAAGCCGTGCTGCATACCGACGCATCGGTTTTACCAACGCGCAAAGCCGCATGGGCAGCCTGGAACTACGAGCGCGCCGACGCACCCGGCAAAAACCAGGCGCAGGTCTGCCTGCACTACCTGCTCAACCGTCTGCAGCCCTTGCCCTGGGAGCAAGCGGTGATGGTGTCTTTGAACCCGGTGCGCCCCATCGCGCCGAAAAATGTCGTTGGCGAGTACGACTACGCCCACCCGGTGTTTGACCTCGCCGCCGTAGCCGCACAAGCGGATATGCCTGCCCTGCAAGGCCAGAACAACCGCTACTATGCCGGCGCCTGGATGGGTTATGGATTTCACGAAGACGGTCTCAAAGCCGGACTGGCCGCCGCGGCAAAGTTGCTGGCAGACGCATGAGTAACGCCGTACCCTTGATCGGTTTCGGCCAGGTACGACACACCCGGCTGCGCCCACAGCGCCACGCGTTTGCTTACCCCACCTACTTCTTGATGTTGCCGCTGCGCAGCCTGCAAGGGCAAGTACCGCAGGCCGGTCAGTGGCGTATCAACCACGCGGGTGCATTGAGCTTTTTCGAAACCGACCATGGCGATGGCCGCAGGCCGGAACAAGGAGGCGCAATTGCCTGGCTGGACGAACTGCTGCAGCAAGAAGGAATTCATGATGCAAGCGGTGAGGCATGGCTGCACACTTACCCGCGTGTGATGGGCCATACGTTTAAGCCGGTGAGCTTTTGGTATTGCCACCGAGCTGCCGATGATCAGGCTGGTGCCCTGCGCGCCATCGTGGTGGAGGTGAACAACACCTTTGGCGAACGCCACTGCTACGTTCTGGACGCGCCCCGCTACGGTGTGGAGCAGCGCGCAGACAAAGTGTTTCATGTCTCGCCCTTTAACCCGGTGCTGGGCCACTACCGCTTTCGCTTTATGCGCAGCGTGCACGGTGAGCAGGCGCGCACGGTGGCGCATGTTGACTATTACGACGACGCCTTCGCCGATGCTGCCGTGCTGCAAACCAGCGTCAGCGGCACGCTGCAGCCGATGACACTCGCCTTGCTGCGCCGCGCGCTGTGGCGCTACCCGATGATGACACTGGGCGTCGTGTTGCACATCCATACCCAAGCCTTGCGCTTGTGGCTGAAAAAAGTGCCCTATTTTCGCAAACCAGCCCCGCCGCAAGCCTTTGTTTCACGCTAGTTCCCCCTTCAGGAGTCCCCTATGAACGCTGCCACCCGCATGGCCCAAGGCATCGCATTCCCTAAAGACGCGCCGGCTGCCGCCCGCAGCGCTTTGCGTCTGTTGCAAAACCTGCGCCACGGTGCGCTCACCCTGCACCTGCCCGATGGCTCGCAACGCCGTTTTGGCGAGCACCCTCAGCAGCATATGCTGCACACGTCCAATCACCCCAGCGCCAGCATCACGCTGCACAACTGGAACGTGTTTGGTGCGGCGCTCAAATCCGGTGATATTGGCTTTGCCGAGAGCTTTATTGCCGGGGACTGGAGTACACCGAATCTGACCGAGT
>CAYHDD010000311.1:0-2503 GCA_964355195.1 uncultured Rhodoferax sp.
CCTGTCGACGATCTGGCCGCCCAGCGCGCAGGTTACGAGGATGGCCTGGCGTTCATGAACCAGCCACCTGAAGGCCCGGTATCGAACCTGGCAGAAAAGCCGGCGCCCAACCTGGACGCAGCCAACACCGCCGGCCAGCAATGGCAAGACATCAGGCCGATCGGCACCCCAGAGTTTGCGTCTTCCGACATCCAAGTGGCATCGGCAGCGGATCAGCTCCAAACCCAACCCAACCCCGCTGCTTCAGCGGGAGATTTTCAACTCGCCCAAAATTTGCCCACCGAGAGCGTGACCGGGCAAACCACTCCGGCCACCGAAATCCTGACGCAACCCGAGCAACCGACCAGCGCGCCACAAACCAGCACGATCGCGCCAACTGTCGAACCCAGAACCCGGGTGGAGGCGCCCGTCGCGTTGACGCGATCCGGGGTGGGAATCCCGACCAAGAAGGCCAGGCTATCCGAGTTGGCTGGTACTGGCTACAGCACGGTAGAACGCCGGCCTGATGGCTTCTGGCTGGTCAACGATGCCAAGCGCGAAGAGATGCGTCTGGCCGGTGGTGGTGATGCCCAGCTGGCCCGGGTAGCGATCGCCAATTACGTCAAGCAACAGGCCGACACCGCGGCCGCCAGTCCCAACAATGACCGAGCACTTCCGACTCCAGCACAGATTGCAGCCGGCAACTACAAAAAGTCTGATGCCATCCTGATCAACGGAATGCGCGTCGTGCTGGAGAACCCGGCCGGCTCGACCAGATCCGGGGTTTCTCCTGAAGGCAAGGCCTGGAAAACCAATATGGTCCACCACTACGGCGAATTCATTGGCACTGAAGGCGCTGACGGAGACCGGGTCGACGCATTCATCGGTCCAAGGCCCGACAGCAACAAGGTGTTTGTGATTGATCAGGTCAAGCCAGACGGATCGTTCGATGAACACAAGGCCATTCTTGGCGCAGTGAGCCCGGAAGATGCGCGCAACATCTACCTGTCCAACTATGAGAAAAATTGGACCGGTCTGGGCGCGATGACTGAAATGACTGTCGATGGATTCAAGGCAAGCGCTTCAGGAGCCAGGTGCTGTCGATCCTGGGTGACAACCTGAGCCTGAACCCGGTGCCACAGTTGGTGAAGCCCCTGCTGGACGTGTACGCCAATCTGGACGGCTTCAGCGGCCGCCCGATTGAAACCATGGGCATGGAGCGCCTGCAATCTGAGTACCGGTTCAACGGTGACACATCGATGACGGCGCGCGCAGCCAGTACGGCCATGAATGCGGTAACCGACATCGTTGGCAAAGAGGCGCTGTCTCCTGTCCAGGTTGATAGTCTGATTCGTGGCTACTTTGGCTGGCTGGGCATGTTCGCTGCTGGCATTGCCGACATTGTCGCGCGCCCTGCCACCGATCAACCTGATAGACCCAGATCCGATCTGTGGAAGATGGCGACCGGCGGAATGATCCGAGACCTTGACGGCGCCCCGAGCCGCTATGTCAGCCACGTCTACGACCAGGCCCGGGTGATCGAGCAGGCCTACGGCACCTGGCGCACCCTGCAAAAGCAAGGCAAGGTCGAAGAGGCCATGGAATTCCGGGCCGCCAAGGATCACGAGATCAAGGCCTATCGGAATGTCGAAGCGATCAAGGGCGCCATCGCCAAGATCAATCAGCGGATCCGCGTGGTGGAAAGCGGCGACATGGATCCTGATTCCAAGCGCGCCGAGATCAACCGACTCCACGCCCGGAAGGATCAGTTTGCCCGGCGACTGGCGGCATAGAAGATGGGATTGGAATAAGCAAGATGGCCAACGAATCGGCCATTTTGCTTTTCAGTTACCTGTGCAACCCAACTTTAGAGCGGCCAGATCCACCTTTGGCCTGAACAATTCCGATGATTTTGGCGGTCATGGCTGCCTCGTTATTTCGGAGGTCAACTTACCGGCAAACAAATGTAATTTTTGTCCATTCAAAATTTTGGAGAGGTCGCATGATGTTCACTGTGACCATTTCTTTGCTACCGCAGTGCTCTCTAGCCCGATCTAACCCCGTCTCCAATTTGTACCCTTCAACAAGAAACTGTCCACCGCCTAAACTGATTGGTTCTTTTGAGTGTCCATATCTAGCGCCGGGGGACATACATCCAGAAATACAAATGATGACGATTGATAGCAAAAGTGTTTTCTTCATGGTTGACTTGGCGTTAATTTTCAAAGGGCTGTTGGTAGCAAGTGCAATCCGTTTGGGTGGCAAGTCGCAGACTTGTCCCCAATAGGCGCAGTTCCTACTACTGTGTATTGATTACAGGTGAATACAGGATATCTATTAGGGGCGCGACTATTCGACTGCGACCCAAGACGGGCAACCACTATCTGAGCTGTAGTTGCGCACAAAAATGGTTCCTAAATAATCGTACTCACATCGAAATAAACCTTTTCCCGTAACAGATGTTGCGAATTCCTTATTCCCGGTAAACCTTGCCTGCGGCCGAGTGTCGAGTTGTTGCTGTTGC
>CAYHDD010000311.1:2603-4546 GCA_964355195.1 uncultured Rhodoferax sp.
TCCCTATTTTGCCCCTCTTGATATCCTTGGTAGGCACTAGCCGCGCCACCCCATTGGGAAAATGCGTTGCACGATATCAGCGCAAGAATAGCAAATAGTGCTTTCATTATTGACCTCCGTTTGGCCATTGTGGAAGTGAGGTTCATCCTTTGTCTATCCCCCATTTGGGGGATATGAATGGTTTAACTGGCTCTTGGTTGATCTGGTGCAAATATTTGGAACTCGAAGCGGTGGCAGGAGTCCGGTGTCCAGGACTTCGACGGAATCGTCGCTTTTCTACACCTACCTAGGCGAATAGATATTCATCAAATGTATGCCGTTTTCACTCGGGCAGTTTTGCCAAACTGTTGACCAACTGCTTCCAAACACCTACGCCAAATACACGGTCTTCCATTTGGCATTGCATCGTTATGCCGAACGGTTGACACGCTGTCGACCCCTACCGCACTGAAGATCAGATGCCAGGGTTCGTGGCTTGCCAACCTCGTGGAGGACCGGGAGAATCAGCGCCATCGGAACAACAATTCAGTGACGTCTATGGACACAGAGATCACCACAACTGTACAGCCCGTGTTCCTGGACTATCCCGGCGTCGCGAGGCTGTTGAATGTCGGATTGGCTACTGTCCAAAGGATGGTCCGTGAAGGCGCCATGCCAAAACCGCGCCGAATATCCGCGCGACGGGTGGGCTTCCTGGTTCGTGAACTGGTGGAGTGGGTGGAGTCCCGTCCGGTCTCGGATTTGCCACCGCCAGTCAACTGCGAATATGGGCGACCCGGAAAGCCTGCGGCCAAGGCGATATGCCAGAACAATCGTGTGGCGATTGCGCAGGTAGGTGAAACGACGGTGACCGAGCCGGCTCGCAGACGCCTGGGTGTTGGAGTCCGAAAGCCTTGAACGACAGCACCCTCAACATCATAGAAGCCAGCAAGATGATGAATGTCCACCCACAGACCGTGCTCGACTTGATCAGCTCTGGCGCCCTGCCTGCTGCCAAGATTGGGCGTGCCTACGTCCTGCTGACCCGTGACGTGCTGGGGTACGTGGAGCGTGCCATCATCAGGCAAACAGCCGAGCGCATGACACGACCCGTTACAAGAAGAAGATCCAAACCGAAACCGAAGCCGTAGCCGTAGCCAATGGTTATGCCTTCTTGAACTGAATCACATCAGCGCCGACGCGAAGCTTGTCCAGATAGTCTGCCCATGTTTGCATCATTTCCCGACGTTGCTCCATGAACTCTGCCCGGTCATACGCACTGCCTAGAGGCCCTGACTTTTCATGCGCCAATTGAGCTTCGATCACGTCGGCAGATATGCCTGGCAGCCGCTCGATCATCAGCGTCCGTGCTGTGGCACGAAACCCATGCGCGCTCATTTCATCTTTGGTGTAACCCATGCGTCTCAGCGCGACGTTGACCGTGTTGTCGCTCATGGGTCTTTCGCCAGTCAATAGACTCGGGAACACGTAGCGGCCATGCCCAGTGATCGGCTTAAGTTCCTTCAGATGCGCCAAGGCTTGCGACGCCAGCGGTACAAGGTGCGGTCTGCCGTTGAGTTTTTGATTCTTGCGCCGCTTCATATCCTGCGACGGAATGGTCAGCATGGCTTTCTCCTCGTCCACCCATGCCCACTCCATCTGCCGAATGTTGCCTGGCCGCTGGAACAACAGCGCCGACAACGCCAGCGCGACCCGGGTCGTTGGCTGCCCTTTGTAGGCATCGATGGTACGCATCAACTCGCCCACTTTCACCGGATCCAGAATCGCAGCCATGTGTTTTGTACTGACTTCTTTCAACGCACCCTGAAGATCGCGTGTGGGACTGCTCTCACACCTTCCGGTCTGGATACCGTACCGGAACACTTGCCCAGCAGTCTGCCGAAGCGTGTGGGCCGATTCAATGGCACCGCGCTTTTCGCACTTTCGCAGAGCATCCAGCAGCA
>CAYHDD010000312.1:0-4545 GCA_964355195.1 uncultured Rhodoferax sp.
ATTCTGCTTGAGTTCGCTCGACAAGACCGCCTGGTCCTTTGACCTGGACCGGTTTCTGGCCGCACTCGATGTCTTGTACCAACGCGGCGCACGCCACTTCAAGTTTGTCGACCGCACCTTCAACTTGAAGATCGACGCGTCGCTGCGCATCCTGCAATTTTTTCTCGACCGTCTGCCGCCGCCCGGCGCACCGGCTGCTGCTGACGCCTTGTTCCTGCATTTTGAAGTCGTCCCAGACCATCTGCCGGATCGTCTCAAGACCATGCTGGCAAAGTTTCCACCCGGTGTTTTGCAACTGGAGATCGGAGTCCAGAGCTTCAACCCGGAGGTGCAGCAGCGCATCTCGCGCCAGCAGGACAATGACAAGACCGAGGCCAACCTGCGCTGGCTGCGCACCGAGTCGCAGGCCCACCTGCACACCGATCTGATTTTTGGCCTGCCCGGTGAAGACCTGGCCGAATTTGCGGCCGGCTTTGACCGCCTGGTCCGCATCGGGCCGCAGGAAATCCAGCTCGGCATCTTGAAGCGCTTGCGTGGCGCGCCGATCTCGCGCCACAGCGCCGACTACCAGATGCAGTACGACCCCAGGCCGCCGTACTGCGTACTGCAAACCGGCGCCGTGGACGCAGCCACGCTCCAGCACTTCCCGCACCTGGCGCGCTACTGGGAGCGCATCGCCAACTCCGGGCGTTTCAAACAGACCCTGGCGCTCTGGTTGGGACAGAGCGCCTCGCCGTTTCAGGCCTTCCTGGCCTTCTCCCACTGGCTTTGGCACAGGGCCGGTACCAGTTGCAGCCTGTCGCCCGAAGCGCTGCTGGACGCCTTGTCTGATTACCTCCGCAACGAGGGCGGCCTGTCCGAGGCAAGCGTCAAAAAATCCCTGCTGACCGACTACCTGGCGAGCGGCGCGCGCGGCAGCCCGCATGCGCTGAAAGGGCTGTTGCCGAAGCGGCCTGCCTCGAACCCCGCGATCAGCAAACATCTGGCACAGCGTCAGAGTCAGCACAGTTCAGCATGAGCTAGGCTATTGCGGGCTCGACCGCGGTGTCGCCATTTCGGCAAAGGTCGATAAGATTGCGGTATGACAACCCACTCCAGATTCTGGGCCGATCTTTCTACACGCGACTTTGCCCAACTGATCCGTACCGGCCAGGCGGCGCAAACCATTGCCGTGCTGCCCGTGGCGGCCACCGAGCAGCATGGCCCACACTTGCCGCTGCGCGTGGACACGGCGCTGGTGGATGCGGTGGTGGCAGCAGCGCTGCCCCAGTTGGCACCCGAGTTGAAGGTGCTGTTTTTGCCAACGCAAGCCGTCGGCCTGAGCCCCGAACACGCTGCTTTTCCCGGCACGCTGACGCTGAAGAACGAAACCATTCTGCGACTCTGGACCGACATCGCCGAGTCTGTGGCAGCGGCCGGCATCAGAAAACTGCTGATCCTCAATTCACACGGCGGCCAGGTCAGCGTAATGGACCTGGTGGCGCGTGATCTGCGCGCTCGTCTTGGCATGCTGGTGTACAGCGTGAGCTGGTTCAATCTGCCCTTGCTTGACGCCCAGGGTCAGGATCTGAACACGCTTTTCAATCCCGAAGAGCATCGCTTTGGTATTCATGGCGGCGAGATCGAAACCTCGATGATGCTGGCGCTCAAGCCCGATCAAGTAGACATGACGCAAGCGCAGAACTTTGCCTCCACGTCACAGCAGCGCGCGCAGAACTTCTCCATTCTCGGCAACGGCAAGAGTGCCAAGCTGGGCTGGCAAATGCAGGACTACAACGCGGCCGGCGCCGTGGGCAACGCGGCTGGCGCCAGCGCAGAAAAGGGACGCGCCCTGATCGACGCCGCCGGGGGCGCTCTGGCCCTGCTGCTGCTGGAGATGGAGCGCTTGCCCCTGAGCACCCTGGTGGCAAAGCCCGGGTCGGCAAGCCAACTGTGATGTGAGAACTGCCATGAACCGAATCGATCCCGTTGCCTTGACCCAAGCGCTGGTGCGTGCCGACACGGTGAATCCGCCGGGGCATGAGGATCTGTGCAGCACAGTGCTGGCCGACCTGCTGTCGGCCGCCGGCTTTGCCTGTCGTCTGATTGAGTTCGCGCCCCGTCGCAGCAGCCTGGTGGCACGCATCGGCGGGGCCGCCGGGCGCCAGCCCCTGTGCTTCACCGGTCATGTCGATGTCGTGCCGCTGGGGAACGCGCCCTGGCAGCACGATCCGTTTGGCGCGCAGATTGTGGACGGCCTTCTGTACGGCCGTGGTTCCAGCGATATGAAAAGCGGCGTCGCAGCCTTCGTGGCGGCGGCCATCGATCTGGCCGACTCGCTGCGCGATGGGCCGGGCTTGAGCCTGATCATCACCGCCGGCGAGGAAACCGGCTGTGAAGGTGCCGCCCATCTGATGGCGTCGGACGAGGCCAGGCTGCTGATCGGCACGGCCGGCGCGCTGGTGGTCGGGGAACCCACTGGCAACCAGCCACTGCTGGGGCACAAGGGCGCTTTCTGGCTGGCGGCCAGCGCGCAGGGCCGCACCGCGCACGGCTCGATGCCGGAGCGGGGTGACAACGCGGTGTACAAAATCGCCCGCACCGCCCTGGCGCTGGAGAATTTCAATTTCGAGACCGCAACGCATCCCTTGATGGGCCAGCCAACGCTCAACGTTGGCACGGTGCACGGTGGACTCAACATCAATTCGGTGCCCGATGCGGCCGAGCTGGGCATCGACATCCGCAGCGTTGCCGGACAGGACCACCGGCAACTGTTGCAGTGCCTGTGCCATCGGCTCGGGCCCCAGATCCAGTTGCGCACGCTGCTGGACGTGCAGAGCATCTTCACCGAACCTGACGATCCCTGGATGCGGCGTGTCTTTGGCCTGTGCCAAGCGCGCAGCGGGCAAGCACCGCTACCGCAAACCGTGTCCTACTTCACCGATGCTGCCGTGCTGCGCGGCCCGCTGGGCATGCCGCCGACCGTCATCCTGGGGCCTGGTGAGGCGGCCATGGCGCACCAGACCGACGAGTATTGCCGCGTTGACCGCATCCTGGAGGCGCATGTCCTGTACGCCGACCTGATTCGGGACTGGTATGCCGCTGCCCCCTAAGTCGGGGCCGGCGCGGGCTTGCGCTCAACTGGCGTTTCAGCGTGAGTTGAACGCCGTGTCGACATCCAGCGGATAAACGGGGCGGCGCAGGCGCGTGAAGTTGAACAAGCCATAGTCGGAACTGGTCACGCCACGGCTGTCGCATTCCACCAGTCCGCACGAGATCGGCACGAAACTTGGTCGGCAGTACATGCGTGATTTCAGGATCAGGAAATCAAAAGCGGACGGATCGACACCGACGCTGCTGAACACGCCCAGGTCCAGCGGCTCCATCGGCCGCTCGGTCACCAGCAGCAGTCCGGCCGCGTGTTCGAGTACAACGCTGCGTCCCATGGCCCAGGTCTCGCCGGTATAGATCGGGCCGGTAATGCGGAAGCGCCCGTCGCTGATGGCGCGCACCTGGACATTGAGCGCCAGCGGGGGCTGCTGCGGGCCGTCCAGACCGGAGGGCATCTTGTTGCCCAGATCAACCCGCAGCCGGTTGCCGACGCCGGCAGCGATGGCCTGGGCCACCGTCTGCGGATCGGCCAGCGGGCCGGAGCCGATGCGCTGTAGACCCTGGCGCAGGCATTCCTCCAGCACCGTGGTGGTATCGCAGGTGCCGCCGGACATGACGTTGTCGCCGTGGTCCAGCAGCAGGACCGGGCCGCGCTGGCCGCTGCTCGCGGCCCGCAGCGTTTTGGCCTGCGCCACGCTGGCGGCCAGCGGCTCGCTGCGGTAGACGAAGTCGGCGCGCTCGGCCCAGATTTTCTGCGCCAGTGCGTCGGCGCCGGCCTGGGCTGCCTGCTGATCCCGGCCGCACACCACCACGCTGACCCCGGCGTCGCGGATGTCGGCCAGCGAGAAGCCGGCGAAGACCGAGGCGCCGTAGAGACCGTCGCCTTCGAGTTGTATGGCGCGCTGCACGGCGCGCTGCATGGCGCCCTCACCGGTGGCGCTGCGCAGGGTGTGCGACAGCAGCGGCAGTTGCACCCATGCCAGCGCCGGCTGCTGCTGGCTGTCCATCATCTGGAACGCCAACCGCGCCACGTGAGCACCCGTCTCGAACATGTCGATGTGCGGATAGGTCTTGAAGCCGACCATCAGGTCGGCGCAGTCGATCATGGTTTGCGTGATGTTGCCGTGCAGGTCCAGCGCGACCGCGATCAGGGTACGCGGCGCCACGGCGCGCAGGCGGCGCAGCAGCTCGCCCTCGGCATCGTCGAAGGACTGCGTAGCCATCGCGCCGTGCAAGTCCAGCAGGATCAAATCGCAGCCGTCGCCGGCGGCATTGACGATGCTGTCGGCCATGCGCTCAAAAGCCGCGTCGTCGACGCGTCCGCTCGGGTTGGCGGTGGCGTTGACAGCCACCGTGATGCGCGCACCGCGCGCCTCGGCGGCAGTGATGAAGGCGCCCAGGGCAGTCCGGCTGCCACGGCCTTGCGCAAGAGCCTGCGCGCCGAAGCTCGGCCCG
>CAYHDD010000313.1:0-4541 GCA_964355195.1 uncultured Rhodoferax sp.
TTTTGCGGCGGCACTTGCCAGTTGCAAGCGGGAAGCAATCAACAGTTTTGGTAATGATGCGGTGCTCATCGAAAAGTACGTGCAGCGGCCGCGTCACATCGAGATTCAGGTGTTTGGCGACACGCTGGGCAACTACGTCTACCTGTTCGAGCGCGACTGCTCGGTGCAGCGCCGCCATCAAAAGGTGCTGGAAGAAGCGCCCGCGCCCGGGTTGAGCTCCGAATTGCGTCAACAGATGGGCGCCGCAGCGGTGGCCGCAGCGCGTGCCGTCAGTTACGTCGGCGCCGGCACGGTGGAGTTCATCGTCGAGCAAAGGGAAGCAAGCGGTTCGAGCGTCTCCTCGGGAGACAACATGTCCTTCTACTTTATGGAGATGAATACAAGGCTGCAGGTCGAGCATCCGATTACCGAAGCCATCACGGGGCAGGACTTGGTGGAGTGGCAATTGCGGGTCGCCTGCGGTCAAGCTTTGCCCCTGACGCAGGACCAACTGAAGATCAGCGGCCACGCCATCGAGGCGCGCATTTGCGCGGAGAACCCCGACAACAACTTCCTGCCGGCGACCGGTACGTTGCGGGTTTACGAGTTGCCGACGTGCGTGACTTTCGAGCGCGGCAATATCGGCTCCAGCGCGACGGTAAGAGTTGATTCCGGCGTGCGCGAAGGCGACCCGATCTCGCCCTTTTATGACTCCATGGTGGCCAAGCTGATTGTGCATGGCGACACGCGCGCCCAGGCCCTGGCGCGGCTCGACGTGGCGCTGGCACAGACGCATATCGTCGGACTCAACAACAATGTGCAGTTCCTGCGCAATGTGGTTCAAAGCAAGTCCTTCCAGCAGGCTGATCTGGACACCGCCCTGATCCCGCGTGAAGAAGCTGTGCTGTTCAGGCAGGAAAAAGTTGGTCTGGCGCTGGCGGTGGCCGGTGCCGTGGCCGATACGCTGTTGCACGAACAGGCGGCAGAGGCAGCGGTGGCTGCCGACGGTGCCTGGTTTGACCCCTGGGCGCGGCGTGATGGCTGGCGCTCGCACGGTCCGAGCACGCGGCGTTTTGATTTTGAATTTGCGGGCGCCCCCCAGGTGGTGCAGATGACGACCTTGCACGATGGTGCGCTCGAGTTGTGCGTGTCTGGCGAGTCGGCGGCATTTTCGTTCGCCGCGCTCACAAGGGGCGTGGACGTGCGCCTGGGTGAGCGGCGCCAGAATCTCCATGTGTACCGCAGCGGCGCCACGGCCCACGTTTTTTCGGCGCAGGGCGCCACTCAGATCGTGACCGTCGACGCGCTGGCGCACGCGGGCGACAGCCAGCCGGAGGGTGGCCGTCTGACGGCGCCGATGCCGGGCAAGGTGGTGTCGTTCCTGGTCAAGGCGGGTGACGTTGTCAAGATCGGTCAGGCACTGGCGGTGCTCGACGCCATGAAGATGGAGCACACCATTGCTGCACCAGCGAACGGTGTCGTGGGCGAACTGCTGTACGCGCCAGGCGACCAGGTACCAGAGGGCGCGGAACTGCTCAAGCTGGTGGTTTGAGGGCGCATATCGGGTACGCTCGGCGCTCATGAAGATCACTTTTTGCTGTACCGGCACCAAGCCTGAGCTCTGGCTGGCGGGCTTGCGCTTGGCCCTGCCGGGCGCCGACGTAGAAGTCTGGCAGAGCGGCGCGCCAGCGGCCGATCATGCGGTGGTGTGGGCGCCACCGCAGCAGTTTTTCGACGAGCAGTTGCAACTCAAGGGGGTATTCAACATCGGCGCCGGTGTCGATGCGCTGCTCAGGTTGAAGCTGCCGCCACAGGCCGCTGTGGTCCGCCTGGATGACGCCGGCATGTCGGTGCAAATGGCCGAGTACGTGTGCCACGCGGTGATTCGTCACTTTCGGGAGTTCGATGGCTACGAGGCTGACATCAGGTCCGGCAAATGGTCTTACCGCAAGCCAGCTCAGCGCAGCGATTTCCCGGTCGGCGTCATGGGCCTGGGCGTGCTGGGCGAGCGCGTCGCCAGGGCGCTGACGCAGTTCGAGTTTCCGGTGCTGGGTTGGAGTCGTTCGGTCAAGAAAGTTGCGGGTGTGCGCTGCCTCGCCGGCGCCGCACAGTTTGACGAGTTCCTGGGCGCGACACGGGTTTTGGTCAACCTGCTGCCGCTGACCGACCAGACGCGCGACATCATGCGCCTGGAGACCCTGTCGAAGTTGCGACCCGGTGGCTATGTCATCAACGTGGCGCGCGGCACCCATCTGGTTGACGAAGACCTGTTGCGTCTGCTCGACAGTGGGCATCTGGCCGGCGCCATGCTCGACGTTTTTCGGACCGAGCCTTTGCCAGTGGAACACCCGTTCTGGCGTCATCCCAAAATCACAATCACGCCGCACACTTCGGCGCGCACACTGCGCGACGAATCCATCGCCCAGATTGCGCGCAAGATCATGGCCATGGAGCGTGGTGAACTGTTTGCCGGGATCGTTGATGTTGCGCGTGGCTATTGAGTACGTGATAGTTCAGGATTGACAAAGTGAGTCGTGCAGTTTCGGTCATCGATGCACAGCATTGCCTTTGCGACGGCCAATGCGCTGCGCTTAAGGTTTCTCATGCCGCTTTCAGGCGAAAATCGGCACGGTCACTGATCGCCCTTGGAGCGCCACATGAAACCTAGTATATTTTTGACACGCGTGGTGCTGCGCAATTACAAAAGCATTGGTCACTGCGACGTGCGTTTTGGGCCGTTGACGTATCTGGTTGGGGCGAATGGCTCTGGAAAGAGCAATTTCCTGGATGCCTTGCACCTCGTGCGTGATGCGTTGGCCGGTTCGCTGGACAACGCGCTGAATGAAAGGGGCGGTCTGATGGAAGTCCGGCGCCGCTCTAGTGGCCACCCAACGAACTTTGCAATCCGATTGGAATTTCTTCTGCCCGGCGGTCAGAGTGGCTACTACGTATTCAATGTGGGTGCCTTGTCGGGTCGGGGTTATGAGGTGCAGACCGAAAAGTGTGGCATCGGGACCATAGGCAAGGGCCCCTATTTCCATGTGGAACGTGGTGTTCTGAAGGCCAGCAGCGAGGCTACGTTCCCGGCCGTCACGCCTGATCGGTTGGCTCTGGTCAGCGCCTCCGGCATGGCAGTGTTCCGGCCGGTTTTCGATGCCTTGACTGCAATGGGTTTCTACAACCTCAACCCCAAACTTATGCGCGAGCCCCAAAAACCGCAGGACGGTCGAATGCTCAAACCAGTTGGGGAGAATATTGTCAGTGTCATTGGACATCTGGAGCGCGTGGCGCCCCAAAATCTGGCTGAAATTCAAAACTACCTGCAAACAGTCGTTCCCATGATGCACGGCATTGAGCGCAAACAGATGGGTCCATTGGAAACATTGGAGTTTCGCCAGGATGTGGCGGGGGCTAAACAGCCATGGCGTTTTCCCGCTCAAAATATGTCAGACGGTACGCTGCGGGCGTTGGGTGTGTTGACTGCATTGTTCCAAGGCAACCAAGACCATGCACCTTCACTCATTGGCATTGAAGAGCCGGAAACTGCCCTTCATCCAGCCGCCAGTGCCGCTTTGCGCGAAGCGTTGACAAAGGCTTCCTGCCGCACGCAGGTCATGGTGACCAGCCATAGCCCGGATTTGCTGGACGACCGCCATATTCAACCTGAGAACATTCTTGCTGTGGTGGTTGAAGGAGGTGAGACCCACATTGGGCCTTTGGACGAGGCTTCGATCAGCGTGATGCGTGATCACTTGTTCTCCGCAGGGGAACTGCTTCGTCTGAATCAGTTGGCGCCAGATAGCGGCTTCTTGCAAGCCCAGGCGCAGCGGCAGGCGGAGTTGTTCGCCGAGTTGGATGCATGACGGTCGTGGCATCCATCGTCGAAGGTGATGGCGAGGTAGCAGCCCTGCCAGTGCTGCTTCGGCGTCTTGCGCAGTGGAGGTCGCCAGAAGCCGATGTGCAGGTTTTGACACCGATTCGCGTCTACAAAGATCGCTTCCTGAATCGACCAGAAGAGTTCTCGAGACATGTGAAATTGGCAGCAGCCAAATGTCGTGACGTGGGCTGGATATTGATCTTGTTGGATGCGGACGATGATTGTCCGGCGCGATCAGGGGTGGCCATCCTGGCTCGGGCACAAGTGATGGTCTCGCATCGGCGGGTTGCTGTTGTTTTGGTCAATCGCGAGTACGAGGCGTGGTTTATTGCCGCAGCCGAGTCCTTGAATGGGTATCGGGGCTTCACTTGCCAGCCCGATGATGTGTCAATAGATCCTGAAGTGCCGCGCAATGCCAAAGGCTGGATGCGTGAACGTATGCAAACTGGCTATGGTGAAACAACCGATCAACCGGCTTTCTCTGCCCGATTCGACTTGGCATTGGCGTATGAGCGTAGTCGATCATTCAGGAAGCTTTGTTCCGAGTGGGACAAAAACTGTCAGAAAGTACTGCCATGAATTTGATGAACCTCCCCTCCCGTGTCAAACTGGTCGATGTCGGTCCGCGCGACGGCCTGCAAAATGAAAAGCAGCTGGTGCCCGCGGCCATCAAGATCGAGCTGGT
>CAYHDD010000314.1:0-4533 GCA_964355195.1 uncultured Rhodoferax sp.
ATCACCACGCCAAGAGCGGCTTCTTTGGCTGGTTCAACCGAGGTTTTTCGGCCACCGCCAAAGGCTATGAAAGCTGGGTTGCGCGCATGCTCAAACGCAGTGCCCGTTTCCTGATCCTGTACGCCGCCATCATTGCGGTGGTGGTGCTGCTGCTGAACCGGTTGCCGACCTCCTTCCTGCCCAACGAAGACCAGGGCAGTATCCTGGTCAATGTGCAGTTGCCACCGGGCGCTACGGTGAACCGCACCGGCACGGTGATGAGCCGGGTGGAAGACTTCATGCTCAAGCAGCCCGAGGTAGAGGCCATGGTCACCATTCTGGGCTTCAGCTTTGCCGGCAGCGGCCAGAACACCGGTCTGGGCTTCATCACGCTCAAAGATTGGGACCAACGCGCGGGTGCGGCACATTCGGCGCAGGGCCTGGTCGCTCGCGCGTTTGGCGCTTTGGCGAGCATTCGCGATGCCATCATCTTCCCGGTCAGCCCGCCACCGATTCCCGAACTGGGCCGTGCCAACGGCTTTGCCATGCGCCTGCAAGACCGTGGCGGCAACGGCCACGACGCGCTGCTGGCAGCGCGCAACCAGTTGCTCGGCATGGCGGCCAAAAGCCCGGTCCTGACGGCGGTACGGCCCGATGGCCTGGAAGACGCTGCGCAGTTGCAGCTCAACATCGACCGCGACAAAGCCAGCGCGCTGGGCGTGAGCTTTGCCGCCGTCAACGCGTCTTTGTCGACCGCGCTCGGCTCCTCCTATGTCAACGACTTCCCGAACGCCGGGCGTGTGCAGCGTGTCGTGGTACAGGCCGACGCACCCAAGCGCATGCAGAGCGAAGACCTGCTGAGAATCAATGCCCCCAATGCCAGCGGGCAACCGGTGCCCTTGTCGGCCTTCGCCAGCACGCAGTGGATCACCGGCCCCATGCAGGCCATCCGCTACAACGGCTACCCGACCCTGCGCATCGCCGGTGAACCTGCACCCGGCAACAGCACCGGCGCGGCGATGGACGAGATGGAGCGTCTGGTGGCGCAACTGCCGGCTGGTTTTGCTTTTGAGTGGACCGGCCAGTCGCGCGAGGAAAAGCTCTCCGGCTCGACCGCCATCTTCCTGTTTGCCTTCTCGCTGCTGGCGGTGTTCCTGTGCCTGGCTGCACTCTACGAGAGCTGGTCGATTCCGTTTGCCGTGATTCTGGTGGTGCCGCTCGGTGTGCTGGGCGTGACGCTGGCAACCGGCTTGCGCGGGCTGGAGAACGACATCTATTTCAAGGTCGGTCTGATCACCATCATCGGCCTGTCGGCCAAAAACGCGGTGCTGATCATCGAGTTTGCCAAGACCTTGCACGCGCAGGGCAAGAGCGTGGTCGATGCCGTGCTGGAAGCGGCTCATCTGCGCTTTCGGCCGATCCTGATGACCTCCATGGCCTTCATCCTCGGCGTGCTGCCGCTGGTGCTGGCCAACGGCGCCGGTTCCGCCAGTCAGCACGCCATCGGTACCGGCGTTATGGGCGGCATGATTTCGGCCACCACACTATCGGTCTTCTTCGTGCCGCTGTTCTTTGTCGTGGTGCGGCGCTTCTTCAAGGGCAGTGAACGCCAGCGCCTCAAGTATGCGCATGAGATCGTGCCGGAAGCCGACAGCACGCCCGCGCCGCTGGAGGGCAAGCCATGAGCGCGTTGAATCGAGCCCACTCCATCGTCATGGCGGGAGGCATCCATAGCAACCTGACCCGCAATCCCGTGCTTGCTTGCACCGTTCGCCCCGGCCGCAGCGCTGCACTGGTGATGGCGGCGCTGCTGAGCGCCTGCAGTTCGCTGGCGCCAAGCTACGAGCGCCCGGCAGTGCCTGTGGCGGCTCAGTTTCCCAACGCTTCCGTTGCCGCTGGCGCAATGACAGCCCTGCCCGAGTGGCAGCGCTTTTTCAGCGACCCGCGCCTGCAACGCCTGATCACGCTGGCGCTGCATAACAACCGCGACCTGCGCCTGGCGGTGCTCAATATCGAGGCCGCGCGGGCCCAATTCGACATCCGCCGTGCTGACCAGTGGCCAAGCATGAATGCGGGTCTGAGCGGTGCACGCCAACCGACCACCGCCGGCGCCATCAGCAGCACTTACAGCGCTGGCGTTCTGGTCACCGCCTACGAGCTTGACCTGTTCGGCCGCGTGCGCAGCCTGTCCGACGCGGCGCTGGCCCAGTACCTGGCGAGCGAGGAAGCGCGCAAGGCGGCGCACATCAGTTTGCTCTCGGCCGTGGCGAGCAGCTATTACGCCTTGCAAGCCGACGATGAGTTGCTGCACGTGACACGCGAGACGCTGCGCACGCGCGAGGATTCACTGCGCCTCATCAGGCTGCGTTTCGAGAAGGGTGCCAGCTCGCAAATCGACTTGCGCCAGGCCGAGTCTTTGCTCGAATCGGCTCGCGCCACGCTGGCACAACTCGCACGCCAGCGCGCCCTCGACGAAAACGCGCTGACACTGCTGGTCGGTCAATCGCTGCCGCTTGACCTGCCGCCGAGTCAGGCCGCAGCGCCGGGTCAGACCTCCGCCCTACCAGATCTACCGATCGGCCTGCCCTCGGAAGTGCTGCTGCGCCGCCCGGACGTGCGCCAGGCCGAGCAGCAACTGATCGCTGCCAACGCCAACATCGGTGCCGCGCGCGCCGCTTTCTTTCCCAGGATTAGTCTGACCGGCAGCCTGGGCAGTGTCAGCAGCGAGCTCAGTGGTTTGTTTGACAAGGGTCTGGCCTGGAGCTTTGCACCGCAGTTGCTGCAACCGATTTTTGACGCCGGGCGCAACCAGGCCAATCTGACGCTGTCGCAGGTCAGCCGCAATATCGCCCTGACCCAGTACGAGCGCGCCATCCAGGGTGCTTTCCGCGAAGTTGCTGATGCGCTGGCCGGCCGCGCCAACCTGGGTGAACAGTTGCGCGCGCAGCAGGCCCAGGTACTGGCCGAGCAGGACCGCTACCGCCTGGCCGACTTGCGCTACCGCAGCGGCGCCGCCAGCTACCTCGACGTGCTCGATGCGCAGCGCTCCTTGTTCACCGCGCAGCAGGCCAGGGTGCAAGTGCAGACCCAGTATCTGCAAAACCAGATTGCACTCTACCGGGTGCTGGGGGGTGGTTGGACGGACGCGCAGGCGCGCTGATTCAAGCAAACCGCGCCGCGAGCCCCTCAAGCGTATTGTTCTCCGCAATTTCGTCGTGCGGGATCAATACGTAACGCCACGGTTTGCCGCCATAACTCGCCGCATGGTCTGAGGCATTCGCGCACCACTTCACGGCGGCTTCCTTCTTGGCAAGGACAACGGCGTCTTCAAGCTCCGTGCGCCTCTTCGGTTCAAGCATGAAGATCGTGTCTGCGGTTTCAGCCACAAAGTCGGGCTGATATTCCAGATGATCTGCTCCGCTCTGGTAGTAGATTTGGAACTGTCCTTTGGCGGGCTTGAACCACTTGCTGGCCTCACGCTCCAGAATCACCGCCAGCTTGCGTTCCGAGTCCGAATCAAACTTTTGAACCGGATAGAGACAACGCTGGAAGCCGTCAAACAGATACTTCGCCATGTTGCTCTTGTCCACCGGCTCCACTCGGTAGTTGGCGCGCGGTTCCTGCACGGAATAGGTGTAGGCACTCTGCTTCAGTTCGGTGAAGCCTTTGCTGATCTTCACCTCGTAGCCGGCCACGTCCTCCCAGTAATGGGACTGCATCTGGGCATGAATGAAGCGCGCGATGTTACGTTGGTAGCAGCGTAGCACCTTGCGGGTGTCCTCCTCACCCAGATAAGTCTTGAAATGCTGCACCGTCTGGGCGGCCAGATCGTAAAGTAGATCGGCGTGGTCGTCGTAGGAAATGTCGTCAAAGTCCACTAGGCCGCTGACCAAATAGTCTTCCAGTCGAGCTTCCTCGACACTGCCACGGCCTAGCGACACCACTTCCAGTTGGTTGGTGCGCAGGTGCTGAATCCAAAGCTCGTCGGAGACCGCCGGGTACTTCAGCGTGGAAAGTTCGAGCGTGAAAGGCCTGAAGCCCGATTTCACCTCACCCTTGGGTACCACCAGAATGCGTGGGATGTCGATAGTCTGCCGGGTCACCAACTCGACCGTCTTCGCCACCACGGCCGCAATGTCCGGCTTTTCTGCCATGCCTTCGAACTCAAATTGCGCCGGCTGATGTTGCTCCTCAACCGCCTTGATGATGGCGGCCTGTATTTCCGGCTTCTTCAGGTACTCGATGGTGGGCAATGTCAGCGGCTGGCTTTCCAACTTGCGTATCACTTCGTAAGTGATCTGCGCCAGCTTCTGCTCTTCCGGCTTGGTAAAAGCCGGCATTTCGTCCTGCCCGGCCATCGTGGTGCTGCTCGTCATTTGCCCAGGCTTCAAGCCCAGTTTGGTGGCCAGTTGTGATTGGGACACCACCGTGGCTGTCTTCTGCCCGAGTGCGTCTACATCCAGCACAACCGCCTGCAAGTGGATCGCCGAGTCCGGCTTGTTGGCCTCGTTGATGATCTCTTGAAATTTGTCATGGGCAACGATGTTCAGCCGG
>CAYHDD010000315.1:0-4488 GCA_964355195.1 uncultured Rhodoferax sp.
TGAAAATTTCACTCGACAAACTGTCGAACGTCGTTTGGTTTGAGATCTGAAAATCAGACCTGCGGAAACATCGAGTGCTGCGTAGACCTGAGTCTTCATCTCACCTCAAGAATGTCATCAGGCCAAATGCAGATGCCACCTGTCCGTCCGGCGAATATCCGGTTCCAAGTTGATTGCAGTCATCCAAATCAGCAGTCGACAATACCCGATTGTGGTCGGTACTCACCGCAGGTTTTGCGACGAGGCTGGACTGCTATACATCACGATTGCCGATAGTCGTTGCATTCCTCCCGAAGCCAGCATAGTGCGAGAAGCGGCTGGCCATTGCAGGGCAGAGAAGCGGTCGTTCAGGATTGCACCTCGAAAGTGGCAGCGGTCATTCTGGGTCCCGGCACCGATTCTTGAATCATCAGTCTCCAGTGTGGCGGCGCCCCTCCGACCTTAAGGGGCCACCACTAAATTTGCATATGCAGTAGTCGCCCAGAGAGTGGCGCATTTACCAATGTGTCAATTGGCACCGACTGCCTGTCTGTCGTAATGAATAGGGTTCGACCTCTTGCACCGCCAACAACCAAGTCTGTTGGGCTCGACACCGGGAGACCGACAACCCGGTCGACATCACCGTTCGACGTCAAGCGCATGATGCACCAGCCTTCTTGCAGTGCTACCCAGATTCCACCATCATGGTCTACCGCTATTGCGACTACTTTTCCTGATCCTCTGGGTATGCTCGTGACACGCCGAGTACTTGTATTTCCAAGCTGAAACTGGAAGACAGAGCCACTTTCCGGAGCAGTAGCGAACAAGACAGAGCCGTCCCATTGCCAGGCCAATCCGGACAGCAGGTCGGGAGTGTGCCACCGGGCATCGAATCGACCTGCCGTCCGCCCTTCGGTACTCAACACACCAACGGCACACCCTCCGCGCTCTTTGTCAGCAACGGCCACCCAAACGCTTTGATCGGGATCGGGCGCGATCACCATCGCGCGAACCGCCAATGAGGGCCAGTCTTCGCACGGGGTTTGCCGTCCAGCAAAATCCAACCATGTCCATCCGTTTGTCGTCGCAACCAACAATCGATCTTGAACCAAAGCCATTCCAATGACTGGTGAGTCAAAGGACGACAGTTGTTCGTCGTTCAAGTCACTATCGTTGCAAACTCGGATGGAAGGGGCCAACGTATCTGCCCAAAAGACCTTACCAGAGCTTGCATTCCAGGCCAGACAGCCGCCACGGAATGCCAGGGTCCATTAGCCGCCTGAATCGCTTCACCTTCAAGGTTAGGGTCAGAGATTACAGTCTCACGAACAGCCAGTTGTTCCCCGATTCGACTCGCTGCACCCATCACTTCGGGCCCTAAGAGCTCCAATCGCTGACGTGTCATGCGCCAAGCGGGGCCGGCAACACTAATGGCGCCCCGCACAGCTCCCTTGCGGTCAATCACCGCTGCGCCAACACATCTAACACCCATGGCGATTTCTTCGTCGTCCACCGACCATCCTCTGGTGGAAGTAATACGTAGTTCCGCCATGAGGCGTCTTCTGTCAGTAATGGTGAGAGGAGTATGCGGCTTGAGAGTAAGCGCCTTGACGAGCACTTCCTGATCTGCGCCTGGCATGGCCGCCAACATGGCTTTGCCCTGACTAGTGCAGTGCAACGGTTTGCGTACCCCGAGCGCTGCATAAGATCTTTGGCTGTGTGCACCATCCACGCGTTCCAGCGACACCATTTCCAGTCCGTCCAAGGTTGCGAGGTAGGTGGTTTCTCCAGTGAGGTCACGCAGGCCGCGCAATTCAACAGCTGCGGCAGAGACCAGATCAGGCATTGCCCAGACCTGTCGTGCCATTTCAAAGCACTTGAATCCCAGACAATAGACCCTGCGCAACGGATCGCGCCGCAACAACCTGCGAGCGACCAATGTTGCGAGCAACCGATAGACAGTGGCCCGCGGCAACTGTAGGCGCTGCGCCAGGTTTGACTGGCTCAAACCAGCAGGCGCTGACCCAACAATCTCCAGGATGTCGAGCGCTTTTTCCAATGATCCTGTGCCGTCGCCCGATGTAGCCGTCATAACACGCTCCTCATCTCAATATGTGAAACAAACGCTAGTACGAGTGTGCCAGTCAATTGGTACGAAACCGTATGTTTCACCAAACACATTCACTGAACTCCCATCGACCATTGTGGTCGAGCGCAGCGGTCCGATGTCGTTCCGGTTCGTCTCACAGTTTGGGCCGAAGTCAGTTCTACTGAGATCATTTCAATTGTTTCTAGCGCCAACCGGACTCAAAATCGGAATCGCGCTGGCTACCTGACGTTTCTTCACAGGTCTCCAGTCCCATACGTTCAACTCAACTGGAGTCAATCCATGACACATCGTAGACAACTCATCAGCTTGACCGCTTTTGTGGCACTGGGTCTCTTACTGCCTTTTGTCGCCAACGCGCAAGTCGACTACCCGACCAAACCGGTCAAGATCATCGTTCCCTATCCGGCTGGTGGCACCACCGACGTGATGGGGCGCATGATCGCAGACGAACTGGGCAAGATCCTCAAGCAGCCCTTCATCGTCGAGAACATCGGCGGTGCTGGCGGAGTGATTGGTATGGAACGTGCGGCCAAGGTGGCACCGGACGGCTACACCTTGACACTCACCGGTGTGGGCACCAATGCCGTGGCGCAAGGCCTGAACCCCGACCTCAAGTACAACTCCAACACCGATTTCATCCATATTTCGCAGATCCAATCCGGACCCAACGTGCTGGTGGCGCATCCTGGTGCGCCGTTCAAGTCGCTCAAGGAACTGGTGGCCTATGCAAAGGCGAACCCGGGCAAACTGGACTACGGCTTCATTCATGCGGCGTCTGGACACATGTCGATGGAGCTTTTCAAGCAGACCGCTGGCATCTATATGGTGGGTATTCCCTACCGGGGCGGTGGGCCGATGATGACTGATTTGCTGGGTGGCACGATCAAGCTGATGTTCATCAATCAGGATGTGGCGCTTCAGCACGTCAAAGCGGGCAAACTGCGCGCGATTGCAGTCACCAGTCTGCAGCGTAACCCGCTCTATCCTGACGTCCCGACGATTTCAGAGTCCGGCTATAAGGGTTTCGAGGCGATATCGTGGACAGGCCTCTCGGCTCCCAAAGGCACATCCAAGCCCATCGTGGACAAGTTGGAAGCCGCCATGGTACAGGCCCTGCAGTCGCCCATCGTTCAGCAAAAACTGGTATCGCAAGGATTCGTGGTGGCGGAGCCTGGATCGAAGCATTTCACCGCTTTCGTCAAGAGTGAAATCGACCGCTGGGACCGTGTGATCAAGGCAGCCGGGATCAAGCCTGAGTAAGAAGCCATCTCGATTGGAACGCCCAAGCTTTGGCGGGCCGATTGAATTGAAAAGAGATGTCTTGATGTCCGATTTCCTAATCCAAGCCCGGACGTTGCTGGGCGATGCATACGTCCTCACCCACGACCTTGCCACCTTTTCGACTGACTGGCGCGGGAAGTTCACAGGTGCGCCGCTGGCCGTGCTCCTCCCAGCCGACACCGCGCAGGTGTCCTCTGCGGTGACACTGTGTGCCACCCATGGCGTGGCCATCGTCCCGCAAGGCGGCAACACCGGCCTGTGTGGCGGTGCAACTCCCGACGACAGCGGCAAGCAGGTAGTCATCAACCTCGGGAGACTGAACCGCGTACGTGCCATCGACCCGTTGAACAACACCGTGACCGTGGAGGCCGGCTGCATTCTGCAAAGTCTTCAGGAACTGGCTGCTGCACATGATCGGTTGTTTCCACTGTCACTGGGCGCTGAAGGCTCTTGCCAGATCGGCGGCAACGTCGCCACCAACGCAGGCGGCGGGCAGGTGCTGCGCTACGGCAACACGCGGGACTTGGTGCTCGGGCTAGAAGTGGTGCTGCCCGACGGCCAGGTGCTGAACCTGCTGCGTGCCTTGCGCAAAGACAACACCGGCTACGACCTCAAGCACTTGTTTATCGGCTGCGAGGGTACGCTGGGTCTCATCACCGCGGCCGTACTGAAGCTGTTCCCAGCACCGCATAGCAGCGCCGTGGCTTTCGCCGCATTTCAAACGCCGCAGCAGGCGCTGCAACTGCTAGGCTTTATGCGAGCAGCGCTGGGTGACCGCTTCACGGCGTTTGAACTGATGAATGATGCCAGCATGGCGCTAGTGCGCCGCCACTTTCCGGCCACGCCCACGCTGTTTGATGCGCCGCACCCATGGGCAGTATTGATCGAGGTTACCGACCCCAGCGCGGGAGAGGGAGCGCAGTCCGCGCTGGATGCAGTCTTCCAAGTCGCGCTGGAGCATGGATTGGACGCGGGTGTGATTGACGATGTGGTATTCGCTACGTCGGTCGCGCAGGCCGAGCAACTCTGGGCCTTTCGGGAAAACATCAGCGAGGCGCAGCAGCACGATGGGCAAAACATCAAACATGACATCGCCGTGCCCGTATCTCGCGTCCCCG
>CAYHDD010000316.1:0-4487 GCA_964355195.1 uncultured Rhodoferax sp.
TATGTCGTAACTAAATCGGCGCGGAGCCATACGCCAAGCTCTGCGAGGGGGCGAACTTGGTTTGCGTTGGAACAAGCAAATTCGCAACCAGCCTGCATTACTCCCGGTCATAATTCGATCAAACAAGAGGGGCGAAGCTTTCAAACCCCTGTCGCGACTGCCCATGCAGGCGGTTGAGGCCAACATGGTTTATCTTGCGCGGGCGGCATTCTTGGTTTCCTTTCTTATGTCGCAGCGCGCACGACAAACGCTGATGTCAGCGGTGTCATATCCGCGGCCAGACTTTGGGAGATTTGAATGAAAGTACTTTTTGCAGCGCTCGTCACGTTGTTGAATATCGCCATAGCGGCATACTCCGCCTACCAAAGCGTTAAATTGGCCGGAATGATTGGTGTGGCGCAATGGATTGGAACAACTCTGCCAATCTTCCCGTTTCTTCTCGTAGGCATTTATGGGTGCAATCCAGGTTCACGCACCCTTTGGAACTGGGCCTTCTCATTGAATTGTTTGGTCCTTTTGATTTGCATCGCAGCAAACGTTCTCGAACTTGTTGCAGGGTCATCGGCATTGTTCAGCGTCTGGGCAGTTACAGTTGTCTATGCGTTGCTCACTGCCATCAACCTGGCGGTTCTCCTGTGGTTCCCGCCGAAACCAAATCCTGAGTTGGCGGTCGCTGAGCAGGAGTAGTTGCCAAAAGTTCACGTCGGTTTCTACGTTGGCCGAGAATTGATGCCTACTGTTCGATCACTAATATCAGAGAAGGGGAAATTATCATGAGTAGATTATTACTATTGGCTTGTGCCCTTGCCACCTGCTCAACGGCCTACGCGGCCTTCGATGCCACTTCGGCTGAATCAAAGCAACTTGGCTATTGTGAGGGCGTCTATATTTATGCCGCGCAGTTTCTTCAAATTCAAAATAATGGCGGTGCAGCGGTTAATGCTTTGTCGAGAGCGTCTAGAGTGGTCGCCGCGAATTTCTTTCTTAACAGACAGGGCGATGTAATTCCTGGAGACCGACTTGAGGAAATTAAGACTGCTCGACGTACCGTAAAGGCACAGCTCGATTCCGATCCACAATTGGTTCTTACTGAAACCTCTAAATGCGACAAAACAACTATGCCACTGGTCAAGCGAGCGATCCAGAAAGGCGGGGTGTTATGGGGAAAGAACTACGTGGATCTCAGTCAGTCTTTGCTTGATCAATACAAGAAGCAACTTGGGTTGTAACTCCGGACCCACAAACCCTCATTTCACT
The DNA here is from genome assembly GCA_964355195.1 of uncultured Rhodoferax sp. Classification (GTDB taxonomy): domain Bacteria; phylum Pseudomonadota; class Gammaproteobacteria; order Burkholderiales; family Burkholderiaceae_C; genus Rhodoferax. Next base: position 1,258 of record CAYHDD010000316.1, read on the forward strand.
GGGCTTTCGCGAAAAGTCGACCAGGCCGGTGAATTCAGACGTTAGTCCTCATGGTCAGACTTTCCCCCATCACTCGCCTGTTCCCGGTCATTGCGTCAGCGCCCTTCAGGGTTGCACCAGAGAACGCGCAAGATCTCGCCATGCAGATTGATGCACGTGACATATCACTTGAATTTGTCGACGATCCAACGGTGCTCGCCGAATACTCGGTGGCGAAGAGGCTGGTTCGGCTTGGGGTTCCCTTTCTAGAAGCGTTGTGGTCTGCGGCACATGTTTATATCGTGGCATTTCATGAATATCAGGCGGCGCAACGCATAGGAGAGCGCTTCTTCGAACTTGGGAAGGCCAAGCGCGTGGCAGATGCATACATTTTGTATCGGCACTTCTTGGAAGCCACCGCCGCACGGCAAAGCGCTGAATGGCCCAAAGACGCGTCTCGTCCGATTCGGTACCCGTTCGAACATTCTGATGGGCACTTAGCCAACGAGATGTTCCTCGTGGCTGTCGCGTGGATCATGCACCATGAAATCGCTCACGCCCGACTCGATCATGAAGAGGAAAGCGCGGTTTCGAAGCTTCAGGAAAGCGATGCGGACCGCGCAGCAACACAGTGGGTGTGCGCTGGCGAGCGAGAGCAGTTACCACTCTATAAACGGGCGATGGGGATGGTTTCCGCAGTAGTATTCTTGTTGGCACTCGACCTCCGTATGGGCAGGTTGACCTCCACTACGCACCCTCCGTCGTTTGAACGTTTAATCAAGAACATCGAGACGACAGGGTTGGGTGAGAACGAGTTGGTGTTTGCGTTCGCGTTCGTATTGGTGGACATTCACATCGCGTCGGAGAAGTTGCCTGGGGAGATTGACCGCGAAGGTAGCTTCCAAGACATGTGTGTGTCCGCATGTCTTCTGCTTCACGGGCTGTCTCGGGCTGAGGGATAACATGGCAGTCAACGCGGACGTCCTCGCGGCTGGCTGTTACCCGCCTACATTCCACCGCTTATTTGGTTAATGACCGACTCATGTTTTGCGATTTTGTCAATCGCTTGCAGAACTTGCCTGACTTGATTATTTGCCCATGTGTCAATAACCACCCGGAAGCGCTTCGCATTCTGTTGCATGCGCCTCTTGTTGTAGCTACAATAACATGATGCGTATCACCTTCGATTCAGCCAAGCGCGAGAGAACGTTGGCCGAACGGGGTTTGGACTTTGCCGATGCCGAGATCGTCTTCGAGGGCGTTACCCTTGAGATGGAGGATATGCGCAAAGATTACGGTGAAGAGCGAATCATCTGCTATGGCCTATTGGCAGGACGGATGGTTGTCATCGGGTACACGCCGCGTGGCGCGGATCGCCATGTATTCAGCATGAGGAAGGCCAATGAACGCGAACAAACCCGCATTGCACCCTTACTTGAAGTCTGACCTTGATCGAGTCGACGCCCACGTCGTCAACAAGGTCGAATACGAGGAACTGCCCGAACTCAATGAAGAGATGCTCGCGCGTGCCCGAGTTAATAAGGGCGGGCGTCCTGTCTCTTCGAATCCGCGCAAGCTGCTGTCCATCAGGTTGCCTGCCGACGTTATTGACCGCTGGAAAGCAACGGGGCCAGGCTGGCAGACTCGCATGGCGGAACGACTCAGTACGGTTCGGTGATCAAATCAGGGCTGGCTAACTTCCATCGTCAAAGGCTGGCGAAAGGACTTAGGAGCAGTTTCATGGTTAAAGCAAGGTCGAAGGCAACAGCGGCACCGACAAGCCGGACGAAGACGGGGGCGTATGACGTGTCGGAACAGCTCCGGACCCCTGAGGAAGTGGCAGCTTATCTGGACGCGTGGCTGGCAGAGGCTCCAGAGGACGCAGCGGGAATCGCTCGCGCCCTGGGCGATATTGCGCGTGCCAAGGGAATGACCCAGGTGGCCCGCGACACGGGGCTAAGTCGGGAGAGCTTGTATAAGGCTCTCAGTGAAAGTGGCAACCCGACTTTCGCCACCGTCTTGAAGGTGGCGAAGGCACTCGGCGTGAGGTTTCACGCGCAGGTGGCCTGATAAAAGGCAGTTCCCCCTCCGCCCTCAAGCCGCCAGCTTTGCGCTTGACGGCATGTCGCTCACCACGTCGGCCACTACACCACATTCCACGGCAGTGCCAGCACATCTTCGCTGATCCAACGGGCTTGCTCCACGGCGCACAGCATCAAGCCGTTGCCGATTCGCAGGTCGGGGTGGGCTTTGCGAAAGGCTTGCAGCCCGAGGGTTTGTTTGCGCGTGGGTTGGCTGGTGAGTTTGATTTCGATGGGATGCAGCCAGCCATCACGCTCAATGATGCAGTCAACCTCGGCGCCGGTGCTGGCGCGCCAGTGGTAGACGCCCGAGCTGCCACCGAGCAAAGCCAGTGTCTTGCGAACTTCACTCACCATCGCGGTCTCGAACAGCGCTCCAAACAAGGGGTGGCTGCCCAATGCCTGCGGGCTGCTGAGCGCGGCGTGGTGACAGGCCATGCCGGTGTCCACCAGATAGCCTTTGGGGCTTTTGCTGACGCGCTTGATGTGGTTGGCAAAAAACGGGGGGAGTTCAAACCACTGGTAGGTGGCCTGCATCATTTTGAGCCAGCGCTGCGCGGTTTTCGGGTTGATGCCGATTTCACGCCCCAACTGGCTGTGATTGATCTCTTGCGCGGTCAGGGCGCTCATAAGCCTCACAAAACGGCCAAAGTCGTGCCAGTCCCCCACTTCACCGGCCAGGCGCGCGTCGCGCTCGACATACGTGCGGTGGTAGCCAGCCCAGAAATCCGGCACCAGATTCAAGGCCAGCGTTTGTGCTCGTGGCATGAAGCCACGCCAGAGCCATTCATGCAGGCCACCGGAAAAGCGCGGTGCGGTGCGGCTCCATGAAAAAAAATCTTGTTGCCTGCTTTTTTCCTGCGCCGTGAACCAGCGCGAAAGCCACAGGTCGCCCGGCACCTGTGGCTGCGGCTGTGTCAGTTCCGATAAGCTCAGTCCGCCCAGGTCCACAAAGGCGACACGCCCGGCCAGACTCTCGGCCAGACTTGCCATAACTTGCCACTGCTGCGAGCCGGTCAACAAGAATTGCCCCGGCCTGGCCTGCTGCGCGTCCACACGCCGCTTGATGCTGGCCACCAGTTCAGGGGCGTACTGGATCTCGTCCACGATCAATGGACAGGGGTGATTGGTGAGGAACAGATCGGGCTCGCGGCGCGCCTGTTCCAGGTC
>CAYHDD010000317.1:0-4482 GCA_964355195.1 uncultured Rhodoferax sp.
CCATCATTGCCACGGCTCTGGTGGACACCGGCAGCCGAATGGACGAAGTAATCTTCGAAGAATTCAAGGGTACCGGCAATTCGGAAATCCACCTGGACCGCCGCCTCTACGAAAAACGCGTCTTCCCGTCGATTCAACTCAACCGCAGCGGCACGCGGCGCGAAGAACTGTTGCTGGCCACCGATATCTTGCAAAAGACACGCATCCTGCGCCAGTTCCTCTACAACATGGACGAAGTCGAGGCCATGGAGATGGTCCTCAAACAGATGAAGGCGACCAAGACCAATAGTGAGTTCTTCGACCTGATGCGTCGCGGTGGCTAATTCTTCTTGGGGCGGCCCATCGAAAAATTGAGCTTGCGCCCTAAACCAGGTCGGCTGGCACTGAACTATAATCAGCGGTTTTCGCGACAAGTACGTCGGCTTTGAATTGTGCAATGGTTTGCCAAGGGTCTGATGCGGCTAGCGCAACTGATGGAGAAAATATGAAGACAGGTATTCACCCCAATTACCGCGACATTTGTTTCATGGACTTGTCCAATGGTTTCAAGTTCGTGACCCGCTCCTGCGCCAGCGCCAAGGAAAAGATCACGATGGAAGACGGCCGCGAGCTGCCTCTCTACAAGCTTGATACGTCGAGCGAATCACACCCCTTCTACACCGGTACACAAAAATCGGTCGACAATATGGGTGGCCGTGTCGAGCGCTTCCGCAACCGCTTTGGAAAAGCCGCCGCCAAATAACACGACAAACCCGTCATGTGTGAAAGACAGCCCGGATTACCGCGCTGTCTTTTTTTATGAATCAAACCACCCCCGCCATCGTTGCCCAGGACGCGGTGCGCCGGTTGCCGCGTGCGGCGCTGTTGTTGTTGTGCCTCGCCTATGTGCTGCCCGGCTTTGTCGGCCGCGACCCTTTGAAAGGCGCGGACATGGCCAGCTACGGGTTCATGGCGGAACTGGCTCGCGGTGGCACGGACTGGTTGTCACCGCAGTTGATGGGACTGGCCACACGGGATGGCGCCTTGCTGCCCTACTGGCTAGGTGCTTGGGCGATTCAGTTGGCCCCGACCTGGCTGGCAAGCGACCTTGCCGTGCGCGTGGTGTTCGGGCTGCTGCTGGCGGTTACCCTGGCTGCGACTTGGTACGCCAGCTACTATCTGGCGCGTCATCCGCAGGCGCAGCCGGTGGCTTTCGCTTTCGGCGGTGAGGCCCTGCTACCGGATTACGCGCGCGCCATCGCCGATGGCAGCCTGTTGGCGCTTATCGCCTGCCTCGGGCTGGCTCAGCTAGCGCACGAAACCACCTCCGCCCTGGCCCAATTGTGTTTCGCCAGTTTGAGCTTTTTTGCCCTGGCCGCCCTGCCTTACCGAAACATCGCAACGCTCCTGTGTGCTCTGATCGGACTCGCCGGGCTGACGCTGTCGGGCGCGCCAACGCTCGCAGTGTTGCTGGGTGCGGGGGGCGCACTGATTTATGTGTTGGAACGCACGCCTGAGTCGCAGGCACTGCGCGCCAAGGCTGGCGTGATTCTCGGCATCACTTTGCTGTGCGCGATTTTGGCGGCACGGCTGGATCTGTGGCGGTGGCGCATCACTGCGCCGCAGCCAAGTTGGGGCGAGTGGAGCAGCATGGGACGACTACTGCTCTGGTTCACCTGGCCCGCCTGGCCACTGGCACTCTGGACGCTGTGGCGCTGGCGCCACCAACTGCTTCAAGGGCGCGGCGCAGGTCGCCACTTGTTGCTGCCGGTTTGGGTTGCCAGCGTTGCGCTGCTTGCCACGCTGAGCACCGCCTCCGGTGAGCGCTCCCTGCTGTTGGCCTTGCCTGCCTTGGCAACCCTGGCCGCCTTTGCGCTGCCCACTCTCAGGCGAAGCGTGTCGGCCCTGATCGACTGGTTTACGCTGCTCTTCTTTTCGGGCTCAGCACTCATCATCTGGGTCATCTGGATCGCCATGCAAACCGGCGTACCGAACCAGCTAGCGGCCAACGTCGCCCGCCTTGCCCCGGGCTTTCAACCCAGCTTCTCGGTACTTCCAGTGGGGGTGGCTGCACTCGCCACGCTCGCCTGGGGCTGGCTGGTGAAGTGGCGGGTCGGTCGGCACCGCTCAGCAATCTGGAAGAGCCTGGTTCTGCCCGCTGGTGGAGCGGCTTTGTGCTTTCTGCTGCTGATGACGCTTTGGCTGCCCTTGTACAACTTCACGCGAAGCTACGCGCCCCTGGTGCAGCGCACAAGCGCGCTACTAGGGTCAACCGACTGTCTTGAGGTGCACGGTCTGAGCCACGGCCACATCGCAGCCTTCCAGTTTCATGCCCGCCTGGTGGTCAGGCCGGCCGGCGCCAAGGTCGGCTGCCGCTGGTTGCTGGTCAACAAGGATGATTTGAGCACGCTACCTGCAGCGATTGACTTGGCTGGCTGGACGCCACACGCCAGCCTGCGCCACCCAGCAGATCGCGAGGAAGACCTGCTGCTCTACCACCGCAAGTGAGCGTCTCAATCTGAACGCTGGCTGGCACCCATTGGTCTGAGCCGAACGCGATCTGCCGGAAAGATGATCGTGAACACCGAGCCCTTGCCGGGTGTGCTTTCAATCTGCAAACCCGTACCATGACGCTGCGCGACGTGCTTGACGATCGCCAGCCCGAGACCGGTACCACCGGTGTCTCTGGAACGGCTCTGATCCACGCGGTAAAAACGTTCGGTCAGGCGCGGCAGATGCTCCGGCGCAATGCCCGGACCATTGTCTGCAACCGAAAATGCGAGCCGTCCGTCTGACAACACGAGCGCTCGCACCTGGATCTCGGCAGTCACCGGTGTGTAACGAACGGCATTCGCCACCAGATTGCTCATGGCGCTGTACAACTCCTGAGATACGCCTCCGATTTCAGCGTCCGCCGTTTCGAACTTAAGGCCATGCAGCCGCCCAGCCGACGGGTTCAGCACGCCCGACAACGCATGCGCCTCTTGATCAAGTCGCTGCATCGTTTCGCCCAGGCCCAGCCACTGCGAAGTGGCGGGCGCCGGACTCCCCTCCAGTCGCGACAGGGTCAGCAGGTCATTGACCAGGGTTTGCATACGTGCTGCCTGCTGTGACATCAACCCAAGGTAGTGTTCACGCTCAGACTCGTCCAGCGCACAACTTTGCAAGGTTTCCACAAAGCCGCTCAACACGGTAAGTGGGGTTCGTATCTCATGCGACACGTTGGCGATGAAGTCGCGTCGCATGGCATCCACCTGCTCCACCGCTGTGATGTCGCGCGAGGTCAACAGCAAGCGGCCTTCACCATAGGGATGCAGGTGGACCGACAAGCTGACGGGATGCGCTGCTGTGCTATGGCGAGCGGCCATGCGGACTTCGTTGACGTAATCATTGCTGGCGAAATAGCTGGCAAAAATTGGATCCCGAACCAGATTGCAAATCTGTTGCGACAAGTCACGCCCGGCATCCAGACCAAAATGAAGTGCCGCGGCGTGATTGAACCACTCGATACAACCGTGCACGTCAAGCATGACTACGCCGGTTGGCGAAGCCTGAAAGGCGGCCAAGAAGTCTTGCAGACGCTGATTGATCTCACGCCTGGCCCGGTCGCCCGCACGCGCCATGCCGCGCACGCGATCCGAGACTTCGCCCCACAGCCCAGTCTGTAGCGCAGGGTTGGAAAAATCACCGGCGCGTAACCATCGCAACACGCGCTCGGCACGCAACAAATCACGAACCAGCCAAACCACGCTACCGGCGACAACACCCAGCACGGGCGCCCAGGTTTGTGTGATCCCAAAGGAGATTGGCCACGCTGCGTACCAGGCCAGAAGTCCCCCTGCGAGCTGGCAGCAAAGCAGCAGGACAACGCGCCAGAGTAGGGTCAATCCTGTCTCCTCAAGGGGCCATTGGGGCGTCTGCTCGACTCAAACCGCTACGCGCAGCGATGGGCGCTGCGGCGTGAGCGGTCACACGGTAACCGGCACCCCGCACGGTCTCGATCATGGGTCCGGCCTCGGCACCGAGCGCCTCACGCAGGCGCTTGACGTGTACATCCACTGTCCGCTCTTCAATGAAAACGTGGTCACCCCAAACCTTGTCCAGCAGCTGTGACCTGCTGTGCACGCGCTCAGCATGGGTCATCAGGTAATGCAGGAGCTTGAATTCAGTCGGACCAAGCTTGAGCATCTGATCATTGAATGAGACACGGTAGGTGGAAGAGTCGAGCGACAACGCACCGATCGTCACCACGCCTGCGGCCTGCTCGGGTGCACGCCGACGCAGCACGGCACGCACGCGCGCCAGCAGTTCCTTGGTCGAAAACGGCTTGGTGATGTAGTCATCCGCCCCGGCGTCGAGACCCGACACACGGTCGGCTTCATCACCGCGCGCCGTCAACATGATGATCGGGATGTCCTTGGTCCGTGGGTGACTGCGCCAGCGCTTGGCCAGCGCCAAGCCGCTCTCGCCGGGCATCATCCAATCAAGCAAGATCACATCCGG
>CAYHDD010000318.1:0-4463 GCA_964355195.1 uncultured Rhodoferax sp.
GATGCTAAACGGAACACTGGACATCCGGCGATAGGAAGTGGTTCGCTCCACACCGTCCAGGGACGTCCGGCTATGAAAGCTGAAATCGCGCTGCCCGGCGGCGATTGCGTCACTCAATTCTTTGGAGGCACCCCTTGCACCGATAGTCCCGACAGGCCCCTTGAGCGCAGGATGACGCACGATCAAGCCCAGGTTGGCATCCCGCAGCACAGCAATGCCCTTTGGACCGACATCCATTGCAGATAGAAGATTGCCCAGGTAAGTCACCGGGACTGAGGCCGACACGACACCGGCAAAACTGCCGTCGGGCTTGTTATAACGGCGCACAAATGAAATGACCCAGGTCTTGTTGACGCGACCAAGAATCGGATTGGTCACATACAGGCTACTGTCGGCGTGATCGCGTAACGCCGGGAAGAAATCACGATCAGCCCAACTTGCGTTCACACCGTCCGACACGCCTTTGCCAAGTATGACCAGACCTTGCGAGTCGGCCACCAATATGCTTGTGAGCTCAGCCAGGCGTTCCTGATGAGCGGTCAGGAAAGCGTTGGCATAGGATCGGTCCAGATGGCCATATTCACGCAACTCATGCTCGAGTTCATCAACCGCTGAGAGCAGCGTCAGATCAATCTTGCCGACGCTGGCCGTCACGCTCTGGTCCACCATTCGGGCCAGATTTTGGGTCGTGAGCCGGGCTCGTTCTTCGTAGCCGTGTTTACTGTCCATCACGGAATAGACGGCCAGCAGCATCAGCGTGCTGTTGAGCAGCAACACGATAAGAAACACGCGGACCCCAAAACTTCTATGCGTAATGCGCGAGAGGGTGCTCATGCGACGACAGTGTGCGCCTGTCGGTGGTCATACTTTGCTCAAGACCAGACAGCTTTTGACGAATATCAACGAAACGGTAACTACGTACCCAATGACCGCTCGCTGCATTGCCGGTCCAGGGTTTGCTCCATACCTGACGCTCAGTGTTGACGGTCGGCTTCGGAAAAAAGTGGTTGGCTCCAGAAGATACACAAGCGAAATTCGATCATCAGAATTGCCTCGTCTAAATCAGTCATTGAAAACCAGCCTGCGTCGGTCACCTTGCTCGGATTCGATTGTTCTTGGCGTTGTGCTCCAACTCGCACAGCTCGAGCTCTTCCATGAGCGGAGGAATATAGACGCCAAACCGACCGCGCAAGCCCTTCTTCAACCCGTACCAACCACCAATCGGATTCGCTGCTGAGCGCCCCCAAGCTTCAACTGTTCCTTCTTTGGCGGGCTTTTGCTCGTCAGCCCCACCAAGCTCAACCCAGTCACCAGCAGTCTTCAGCATCTGCAGGAGATCAACGATGCATCGTGCGTCATAGAGCAGCACCGTGCTGCCAACCGTGCAGACCAACACGCTCTTCCCGTCCTTCTCGTCCGTGTGCATCGTGTACTGGGAAGATCCTGGTGGCGTTTTTAGTACCCAGGGGTTGTCTTTGGTTCGAGATAGCTGTGTTTTCATGGGATCCTTTAGGCTGATAAGCAAGAAAAGCGCTCTTGCGACGCGCCTGTACATACTTCTGGAGCGTCATCTCCCGCTACGCTTCGGGACATCGCCGCAAATAGAGAAGTTCGATCTTCATGGAGCCTCCAAAAGCGGGAATTCAGGTGCATAAACTGGGGATGCTAGCGCCGCTGGCATGACGGGCGCGACATCGCGGTGGAATAATTTGAAGCTGTAAGCCCTGCAGGCCGCAATAGGATGGCAACTCGGTGCACAATTCCCGAAAAGAATAATGGGTATTGGGGGCAATCCACGTCATGCAATTGGAGGCCTGCCATGTGGAAATTACTTCTTGTGCTGTATTGCTTGCTCACCCTGTCGGGGTGTGAAAAGTCGCCGGTGACAGCGGGCACATCCGGTACCGCGCCGCTGCGCCAGAAGATCACCTTCGCGCTGACCACGCAACCCCAAAGTACCCTGGTTCACATCGCCCTAAAAAATGGCTATTTTTCGGATCAGGGCCTCGATGTGTTGCCCCTGGTGCACAGCTTTGGCAAGGCGGCACTGCAGTCGGTGCTGGAGGGCAAGGCCGACTTTGCCACGGTGGCAGAGACCCCGATCATGTTCAGCATTCTGCGCGGCGAGCGCATCTTTGTGATTGCCAACATCGAGTCGAGCACCACCAACGACGCGGTAATGGCGCGGGTCGACGCCGGCATTACCAAGCCCGCGGATTTGAAGGGCAAACGCATCGGGTTTACACCCGGCACCACCTCCGACTTCTTTCTTGATTCGTTTTTGAGCGCTCAGGGCCTGACGCGCCAGGAAATCACGCCCGTCCCACTCAAACCCGAGGAGATGCTCGATGCCCTGTTGGCAAAAAAGGTTGACGCCGTGTCAACCTGGAACTACCCGCTGACCCAGATCAAACGAAAGTTTGGCGCGCAGTCGGTGACTTTCTACGACCGGCAGATTTATACCGAAACCTTCAACATCGCCGCCATGCAGGATTTTGTGCGGAACAACCCGCAGACCGTTATCCGCGTGTTGCGTGCCCTGGTTCGGGCAGAAGACTTTGTGTCAAGCCATGCGGATGAGGCGCAAGCCATTTTGGCCGAAGCTATCAAAGTCGACAAGGACATGATTAATGAGGTATGGGATGTGTTCAGCTATCAAGTGCGGCTAGACCAGAACTTAACTATTACCCTGGAAGACGAGACCCGCTGGGCCATGAAGAACAAGCTGACCGATCAGACGGTGATGCCAAACTACCTGAGCCACATCTATGTGGATGGCCTCAAGTCCGTGAGGCCCGAGTCCGTCAGGATGGATCGCTAGCTGGACCGCCTGTGCGCATCAAAGCCCAACTCAAGCTCAGTGCCGTGGCATCTTTCGCCGCGCTGGCGATTGTGCTGCCGCTGCTGGTCGTGGCATGGCAGACTTTCGAGCACGACCAGCGCAACAACGATCTGGTTGATGCGATCCATCTCAACTTCTTTGAGCGGGTTTCCTTGAGGGATCAGTATTTTCTCTACCGCGAAGACCGTACCCGCCGGCTGTGGGACGAAAACAAGGCGCAGTCCGACGCGCTGCTGGCGGTTGCCACGACCGAGTTTCGCGGTAAAGCCGATCAACATTTGGTGAAACGATTGCGCCGGGCGATTGATGAAACCGTGCCCATCTTTCGTCGCATTGTGGACAACACGCAGGCAATGCAGTCGGCCACCGGCAACCGGGCGGTTTATGAAGAACTCGATAAACGGCTGTACAGCCAACTGCTGCTCAGGGCAACCGAAGTTCGCAATGCCACCCGTGCATTGGAAGAAGTGAGTACAAAGAGAGTGGAGCAGGCCTATCAGCGCCTGGCCATGGTCGCTTTGGTGCTGGCCCTGGCTCTGGTAGCAGTCATTGTGTTCAATGCAGTGCACATTGGCGGTCTGCTGCGCCGGCGTCTGGTGGTGCTGCATCAGGGCGCCAAACGGGTTGCTGATGGCGATTTGGCGCACCGGATCGAGAGCATTGGGAATGACGAGTTTTCAGAACTTGCGCAGTCTGTCAATAGCATGACGGATAAGTTGCAACAGCTCACCCTTGGACTGGAAGACACAGTGCGTGCCCGAACCGCGGAGTTGCAACAATCGGAGTCGCACCTGCAAGCGATCATTGCGGCGGAACCGGAATGCATCAAGATTGTGGATGCACAGGGCCTGCTGACCCAGATGAATCCTGTAGGCTTGGCCATGATTGAGGCCGACTCGCTGGAACAGGTGCTCGGGTGCGATGTCACAGCCCTGCTCGCACCCGAATATAGGGAGGCCTTTGCCGCCATGCACCAGCGGGTACTGGCGGGCGAATCGTTGCAAATGGAGTTCGAGGTGCTGGGCCTCAAGGGAGGGCGGCGCTGGCTGGAAACCCATGCCGCACCGATGTTGGTTGTCGGTCAGCCGGTTCAGCTCGCCATTACCCGCGACATCAGCGAGCGCAAAAAAGCGCAGGCAAGACTCCAACTCGCTGCCAATGTGTTCGGTCATGCGCGCGAGGGCATCATGATCACAAACGTGGAGGGCACCCTCATTGATGTCAACGAAGCCTTCACCCGAATCACCGGCTACTCGCGCGAAGAAGCGCTGGGACAGAACCCGCGCATGCTCAAGTCCGACCGGCAGGACAAGGCGTTCTATGAGTCCATGTGGCGCGACCTAGTGGCATTGGGTCACTGGAGCGGGGAGAGCTGGAACCGGCACAAGGATGGTGGCGTCTACGCTGAATTGCTCACCATCAGCGCCGTGCGGGATGCTGCGGGCGCCGTGCAGCAATATGTGGGATTGTTCTCTGACATCACGGCGATCAAGGAACATCAAAGCCAGCTCGAGCACATCGCCCACTTTGATGCGCTGACCAACCTGCCCAACCGGGTGCTGCTGGCTGACCGCCTGCAGCAGGCCATGGCGCAGGCGCAGCGGCGCAGCCAGCAACTTGC
>CAYHDD010000319.1:0-4463 GCA_964355195.1 uncultured Rhodoferax sp.
TGGGACCCGGTTGACCAAACGGTCCTGGCGAATGAGCAAGTCATCGACGGCCGCGGTTGGCGTACCGGTGCCCTGGTCGAAAAACGTGAAATTCCGGGCTACTACCTCAAGATCACGAGCTATGCCCAGGAGTTGCTGGAGCAGGTTCAGACCGGATTGCCAGGCTGGCCCGAGCGCGTCAAGCTGATGCAGGAAAACTGGATTGGCAAAAGTGAGGGTGTACGCTTTGCATTCACGCACAGCATACGCGACGCCAAGGGGGCGTTGATCGGCGACGGACGCATGTACGTCTTTACAACGCGACCCGATACCATCAAGGGGGTCACTTTTTGTGCGGTAGCACCGGAGCATCCTCTGGCGCTGCATGCGGCGCAGAGCAATCTGCAACTGCGCACCTTCATTGAGGAGTGCAAGGCCGGTGGCACGACCGAGGCCGAGTTGGCGACCCAGGAAAAGAAGGGTATGCCCACTGGCTTGCATGTGTTGCATCCCCTTACGGGCGAGGAGTTACCGGTGTGGGTGGGCAACTACGTCTTGCTGAGCTATGGTGACGGTGCTGTGATGGGGGTGCCGGCGCACGATGAGCGCGATTTCGAGTTTGCCAACAAATACGGCCTGCCCATCAAGCAGGTGGTGCATGTGGACGGCGAAGAATACGACTACGAGCGCTGGCAAGACTGGTACGCCGACAAGCAGCGTGGCATTGTGATCAATTCTGGCAGTTTCAGCGGCATGTCGTATGCGCAAGCGGTGGAGGCCGTGGCCCATAAACTGGCCGGCAAGGGTTTGGGTGACAAGATGACGACCTGGCGCTTGCGCGACTGGGGGGTCAGTCGCCAGCGCTATTGGGGTACGCCGATACCCATCATCCATTGTCCAGAGCATGGCGCGGTGCCAGTGCCAGAGGCTGACTTGCCGGTCGTCTTGCCGCAGGATTGTGTGCCCGATGGCAGCGGCAATCCGCTCAACAGGCATGAGGGTTTTCATGCCGGTGTCGTGTGTCCCGTTTGCGGCGCGCCGGCGCGTCGCGAAACCGACACTATGGACACGTTCGTCGATTCCAGCTGGTATTTCATGCGCTACTGCGATCCCCACAACGAGCAGGCGATGGTCGGCGAGGGCGCTGCCTATTGGATGCCGATGGACCAGTACATCGGGGGCATCGAGCATGCCATCCTGCACTTGTTGTACGCGCGCTTTTGGACCAAGGTGATGCGTGACCTCGGACTTGTAAAAGTCGATGAACCCTTTACCAAGTTGCTTTGCCAGGGCATGGTGCTCAACCCGATTTATTCGCGCAAGGGTGCAAAGGGCGGTGTCGAGTATTTTTGGCCGCACGAGGTCGAGGACGTTCAGGACCGCACTGGCAAGATCGTCGGTGCCAAGCTCAAGCAATCCAAGGGCGATCTACCGGCCGGGACGCCGATTGTCTACGAGGGCTTGGGCACCATGAGCAAGTCCAAGAATAATGGCGTCGACCCGCAGGACCTGATCGAGAAGTACGGTGCCGATACCGCACGTCTGTACACCATGTTCACCGCGCCGCCGGAAGCCTCACTCGAGTGGAATGACGCCGGAGTAGAAGGTTCCTACCGCTTCGTGCGCCGCCTCTGGAATTTCGGCGTCAAGCTCAATATTGCGAGCAGTGTCCCCGAGCAGGCGGCGTTCAAGTCGGATCTTGACCTGTCGGCACTCAAGCTCGGCAAGAGCGCTAAGGCATTGCGCCGTGAAATCCATAGCGTGTTCAAGCAGGTTGATTACGACTACCAGCGCATGCAGTACAACACGGTGGTCTCCGGTGCCATGAAGATGCTCAACGCGTTGGAAGGTTTCGCGGACGATGGGGCAGCAGGCAATCAGCAGGCGTTGCGTGAGGGCTTTGGCTTTCTGTTGCGGTCAATTTACCCGGCGACACCGCATTTGACGCACGTTCTGTGGACCGAACTGGGCTATGGAGAGCGCTTTGGCGACCTGCTGGATGCGCCCTGGCCGAAGGTCGATGAAGCGGCCTTGGTGCGGGATGAGGTTGAACTCATGTTGCAGATCAACGGCAAGCTGCGGGGCTCAATTGTGGTTCCCGCGGGCGCATGCCGCGAGGAAATCGAGCGCACGGCGGTGGCCAGTGAGGTCTTCCAGAAGCAGGCGCGTGGTGCGGCCATCGTCAAGATCGTGATCGTGGCGGGTCGGCTGGTCAACGTCGTGATTTGAAGCGACTCCGCATGCAACGTCGCTCGACTCTGATGTGGCTAGGGCGACTCAGCCTGGGCGGCCTGGGCACTCTGGCACTGTCGGGTTGTGGCTTCAAGTTGCGAGCCAGTCACAACTACTCCTTTTCATCGTTTGCCGTTAGCCCAAATCCGGGTGGGCCGTTGGCGATGGAATTGCGCCGCACCATGGGTAGCGTGCTACGCGCGTTGGCGCCCAACGAGGACCCATCGCAGGCGCAATTGGTGATCGACATCCTCCAGGAACAGCGCGAAAAAGTGGTTGTCGGGGTCAACAGCTCGGGTCAGATCCGGGAGTTTCAGCTGCGCATCCGGCTGAAATTCAGGGTCCGGACGCCTCAAGGCAAGGAACTTCTTCCCGAAGCAGAGATCGTTCAGCAGCGTGACATCAGCTTCAATGAGTCTGCAGCGCTGGCCAAAGAGGCCGAGGAAGTGCTTCTGTACCGTGACATGCAGATTGACATTGTGCAGCAGGTAATGCGACGTCTGGCAACGGTTCGACTGGGTTGAGGGTTGTGCGCAAGAATCATGCAACTAACCGCTAAGCAACTCGCTGGCCACTTGCAGGAGGGCGTGCAAAGTCTTTACACGCTGCACGGCGACGAGCCCTTGCTGGTGCAGGAGGCGGCCGACGCGATCCGCTCGGCTGCCCGGGCGCAGGGCTTTTCTGAACGCTCTTCGCACACCGTGATGGGCGCTCATTTTGATTGGAGTGCGGTGCTGGCAGCGGGCGGGTCGCTGAGTCTGTTTGCCGACAAGCAACTGCTGGAATTGCGCATTCCGTCCGGCAAGCCCGGCAAGGAGGGCAGCTTGGCACTGGTCAGGCTGGCCGGGCAGGCGCATGGCAATGACTCAACGCTCAGCTTGGTGATCTTGCCGCGCTTGGACAGGGCGACCCAGGCGAGTGCCTGGTTTGCGGCGCTCGACAGTAACGGTGTCACGATGGCTGTGGAGCCGGTCGGGCGAAGTGTCTTGCCGCAGTGGATCGCCCAGCGTCTGGGCGGCCAGAACCAGCGCGTCGCTGCCGGCGAGGAGGGGCAGCGCACTTTGCAATTCTTTGCCGACCGGGTCGAAGGCAACTTGCTCGCCGCGCATCAGGAAATCCAAAAACTGGCATTGCTGTTCGGACCCGGGGAGCTCAGTTTTGCGCAGGTCGAGAGCGCTGTTCTGAATGTCGCGCGTTACGACGTCTTCAAGCTGTCCGAGGCCGTTCTGGCGGGGCAGACCGAGCGTGTGCAGCGCATGCTCGAGGGCTTGCAGGCTGAGGGTGAGGCGGAAGTGCTGGTGCACTACACCCTGAGCGAGGACATTCGGGCCTTGAAACGGGTTAAGGATGCCATGGCGTCTGGTCGGCCGCTACCGCTGGCGCTGCGTGAGCAGCGTGTTTGGGGTGCCCGAGAGCGACTGTTCGAGCGCGTGCTGCCGCGGCTGAACGACGCGAACCTGGCTGTCCTGTTGCAGGCGGCGCACCGCGTTGACGGCATTGTCAAGGGCTTGAAACAGCCCGACTGGCCGAACGACAACTGGCAGGCTTTGCAGCGCCTGGCGATGATGTTGTGTCGTCACTGCCAACTGCCCGTGCTGGCGTCGAGAGCGCGGTAACTCGGCTTGTCCCGTGCGAAAATGACACCATGACGGCGCCCAAGCTCTTCGATTACAGCCAGACACTCGGTCGTCGCGCCAAGACCGCTGCGGCCGAGATGGCCAAGGCGTGCACAGCGAGCAAGAATATGGCCTTGCACAAGTTGGCAGCGCTGTTGCGTGGCAACGTGCAGGCCTTGCAGCTCGACAACGCCAAGGATCTTGAGCGCGCTCGTCTGGCCGGCCTGGCGGAACCGATGCTGGACCGGCTCAAACTCACACCCAAAGTGATAGAGACCTGTGCTCTGGGACTGGAGCAATTGGCCATGATGCCGGATTTGATCGGCGAGATTATTGGCATGAAGCAGCAGCCGAGCGGTATCCGCGTCGGTCAGATGCGGGTTCCGATCGGGGTCTTCGGGATGATCTTCGAGAGTCGTCCGAACGTCACCATTGAAGCTGCCAGTTTGTCGATCAAGAGCGGCAATGCCTGCATTTTGCGGGGCGGCTCCGAGGCCATTGAGTCCAACAAGGCGCTCGCCCGCCTAGTGCAGCAAGCGCTCGCCGAGAGTGGCTTGCCGCTGGATGCGGTGCAATTGGTGCAGGTCACCGAGCTCGAAGTGGTGGGGCACCTGATCAGTATGCCGCAGTATATTG
>CAYHDD010000320.1:0-4457 GCA_964355195.1 uncultured Rhodoferax sp.
TGGACCGGTTCACGATACTCACTACCAGCAGCATCACCGGCACCTCAATCAGCACGCCGACGACGGTGGCCAAAGCTGCACCCGAGTTGAAGCCAAACAGGCTGATGGCCGCCGCCACCGCCAACTCGAAGAAGTTGGAGGCACCAATCAGGGCCGAAGGGCAGGCCACATTGTGCTTTTCACCCACGGCGCGGTTCAGCAGGTAGGCCAGCGCCGAGTTGAAGAACACCTGAATCAGGATCGGCACGGCCAGCAGGCCAATCACCAGGGGCTGCCTCAAAATTGCTTCGCCCTGGAAAGCAAACAGCAGTACCAGCGTCGCCAGCAGAGCGGCGATTGACCAAGGTCCAATTTTCTCCATCGCAACATCAAATACGGCTTGACCTTGGCGCAGCAAAGACTTGCGCAGCACCTGGGCGATGATGACCGGGATCACGATGTACAGCAGCACCGAAAGCAGCAGAGTGGCCCAGGGCACGCTGATGCTCGAAAGCCCCAGCAAGAATGCCACCAGGGGCGCAAACGCAAAAACCATGATGCTGTCGTTCAAGGCCACCTGCGAGAGGGTAAACAGCGGGTCGCCGTTGGTCAGGCGGCTCCACACGAAGACCATGGCTGTGCAGGGCGCCGCTGCCAGCAGAATCAAGCCGGCGATGTAGCTGTCGAGCTGATCGGCTGGTAGCAACGGTGCAAACAAGTGGCGAATGAACAGCCAGGCCAGCAAGGCCATGCTGAAGGGCTTGACCAGCCAGTTGATGAACAGCGTGACGCCAATCCCCTTGAGGTGATGACGGACCTCGCCCAAGGCCGAAAAATCAACCTTGAGCAGCATCGGGATGATCATCACCCAGATCAGCACGCCCACTGGCAGGTTGACCTGCGCCACCTCCATGCGCCCAACGGCCTGGAACACACCGGGCAAGAACTGCCCCAGCACGATGCCGGCCACGATGCACAAGAACACCCACAGTGTCAGGTAGCGCTCGAACACGCTCATTGGCGCGCCAACCGCTTGCTTGGCGGTTACTTCACATTGGACACTCATGGCTCAGGGTTCCGGGTTCAGATAGTTGTTGCAGACGCTGCACACCCACCGGTTCTTCCTCGAGCAGTGGCACCAGCGCGTAGCGAGTCGAGTGCTTCTGAGACACCGCCTCGATCTCGCGCAGCTCGTTTTGGGCACGCTGACGCAGCAGCGGTGAGCTCACCGTGGCGCCAGCCACGCTGTTGTTGATGACCCAGGCCCAGGGCTCAATACCGGCGCGGCGCAAGTCTGCCTGCAGGTTGGCGGCCTCCAGCACCGGTGTGGTTTCGGCCAGCGTGATGATCAGCACCTTGGTTTGCCGCGGGTCCTGCAACTGCATCATCGGGGTGGTGACGTGCATGCCGGTCGCTCCCATCTGGCGCACCACGTCTCGATGGTAGGCGCCGGTGGCGTCCAAGAGCAGCAGCGTGTGACCGGTGGGCGCGGTGTCCATCACGACAAACTTCTTCCCGGCTTCACGAATCACGCGTGAAAAGGCCTGAAATACCGCAATTTCTTCAGTGCAGGGTGAGCGCAAGTCTTCCACCAGGACGGCGCGTCCGGCGGCGTCGAGCCTGGCGCCTTTGCTGGCCAGCACCTGCGCGCGGTAGTGCTCGGTGACCTCGTGCGGGTCGATGCGACTGACCGTGAGCTGGGCCAGCGTGCCATGGAGCGTTTCCACCAAATTCGCAGCCGGGTCCGAGGTTGTCAAGTGAACCGGGAAACCGCGTCTGGCCAACTCGACCGCCACGGCAGCGGCGATCGTGGTCTTGCCGACGCCGCCTTTGCCCATCAGCATGATCAGGCCGTGGCCTTCGAGCGCCATGTCATCGACCAGTGAGGCCAGGCTCAGGGCAGCAATAGGTTGTGGATCGCCACGGTCTGCGGCCTCGCGCTTGCCAAGGTGGGTCATTGCGAGCGCAGTGTGGCCATCCATATCGCTGTCGACCGGTGCCGCACTGCTCAGCAACTGCCGCAAAGCCGGCAGGCCGACCAGATTGAAGGGCTTGAGCGCGATGCAATCAAGCGGCAAGTCATGCAAGGCGGCAGGCAGGGCCGCCAGCACCGCCTGCTCTCTTCGGAATATGGCCTGCGCGAGCGGATCTTGCACCGTTTGCGACTCAGGAAACACGCCATTGATCACCAGGTGCTGCTTACCCAGTCCAATGCCAGCCAACTCGTCGTGGGTGCGTGCGGCCTCACGCAAGGTCGATGCTTGCGCCCGTGCCACCAGCACCAGACGGGTCCTGGCGGGGTCCGCCAGGGCATCGACGGCGGCCTGGTACTGGGCGCGCTGCTTTTCCAGTCCGGCCAAGGGTCCGAGGCACGAGGCATCGCCCTTGCCGTCTTCCAGAAAGCCACTCCACGCACCGGGCAACTGCAGCATGCGGATGGTGTGGCCGGTGGGAGCAGTATCGAAAACGATGTGATCAAAACCCCGCGTCAGCGCGCCCTCGATCAGCAGTGAGGTGAACTCGTCGAAAGCGGCAATTTCAGTGGTGCAGGCGCCGGAGAGCTGTTCTTCAATGCCCTTGACCACCGAGGCCGGCAAGACGCCGCGCACCGGTCCCACGATGCGGTCGCGGTAGGCCTGGGCCGCCGCTTGCGGGTCAATCTCCAGCGCGCTCAGGTTCGGCACCGCCTGCACTGCGGTGATCTGGTTGCCAATGCGGATGCCAAAGACCTGGCCGACGTTGGACGCTGGGTCGGTGCTGACCAGCAGCACGCGCTTGCCCTCAGAGGCCAAGCCAATGGCAGCGGCGCAGGCAATCGAGGTCTTGCCAACCCCGCCCTTGCCGGTAAAGAAGAGAAAGCGCGGCGCTTGTTCAAGAAATTTCATGCCGATGGCCCATTGGGGCTAGCCACAGCAGCGCCCACCCGAACAACAGCTGCCAGCGGCGGGCAAGGCGGCAGCGGGTGCCACATCAGTCCATCGCAGCAACTCGTCGCGAGTCGGGTAGCGCCCGGCCAGCGCCAGCTCGCCCTCGATCAGCGTGATCGGCAAGGAGCTCTCGCCGCTGCGCTCAAGCAGGCCTTTCACGACCTCGTTCTCGGCAAACGCCATCGGTTGCTGTGCCAGATTGAAGCGCTCGATCAGAGCACCGCTTTGTTTGGCCCAGGCAAGGTCAGCTGAAAAATCGACCAGCTTCTGATCGACGTCCGTGCCACACACACCGCTGCTACAACACAGGGCGGGGTCGAACACTTGTACTCTTTTCATGAGGATCTCCTTGGACAAAAGTGAATTCAAACCGGCATGAGGGTGCCAATGCGATCCAGCTCGACTTTGAGTTTTTGCGGGGTGGGCTGCAACGCACTCAAAGGCAAAGCCAGAAAGGCTTCAATTCGCGCGCGCAGAATCCGGTAGGCGGTCTGGAAGGCGGCATCCATTTCAGCTTCGGTACCGGTGGCGTGTGCCGGGTCCTCGACGCCCCAGTGGGCGCGCAACACCGGCCCCAGGTAGGCCGGGCAGGTCTCGCCTGCTGCACTGGCGCACACGGTGATCACAATGTCAGGCGTGAGCGGCAAGTTGTCCCAGGACTTGCTGGCATAGCCTTCGGTGGCAATGCCCTCACGGGCCAACAAATCCAATGAGCGTGGATGAACATATCCACTGGGGTGGCTGCCCGCGCTCATGGCACGCCAGCTTTGGGGTGCCAGATGGTTGAAAGTGGCCTCAGCCAGGATGGAGCGGCAGGAGTTTCCGGTGCACAAGAAGAGAATATTCATGGTTCAAATCAAATCGAGCTTGAAGAGGTCAAGACGACGCAAAGGAGTCAGACAGACTCACGCCGGGCTGCTGGCGAGCAGGTTTCAGCACATTGCTCGGGGTGCCCGGCGCAACATTCCTCAGTCAAGTAACCAATCAGGTCCTGCATCAGCCCCAGGTTGGCGCGGTACCTTTGGTAGCGCCCTTCGGATTCGACGGAGACCAACTGAGCATGCATCAAGGCCTTGAGGTGGAAGGACAAATTGGTCGGCGGAACCGCGAGTGCTGCACCAATTTCGCCGGCGACCAGGCCCTGAGGCCCGGTTTTGACCAGCAGCCGGTAGATGTCCAACCGCACACCCGAGGCCAGTGATTCAAATACAGCGGTAGCGAGTGATTTGTCCATAATCCAATGATACACGAAATATTGAACAGTCGCGTGTCTATGGCGGATCCGACCCTTTATCGATTCCCAGCTTGCGCATTTTTTCCCACAGATTCTTGCGACTGATGCCGAGCGAGTCGGCGCAGGCCTGAATCTGCCATTGGCAGGCACCGAGTGCGCGCACGATGAAGTCGCGTTCGCACTCGCTCAGATAGTCGCGCAGGCTGCTGGCAACATCCTGCTGAGCGTTCAGTGCTGGGGCTGGCCGGTCAAACAAGAGGTCGTGCGAAATAAGGTGGCCATCGCGCATGAGGCTGGCGCGCTCCAGTGCGTTCTTG
>CAYHDD010000321.1:0-4449 GCA_964355195.1 uncultured Rhodoferax sp.
GCACCGAGGGCGACGTGCCGACCCGCCTGGCGCGCTACCAGGCCGAACGTGAGCAGGAAGCGCTCAAGCTGCAAAGCGCGGCACGCAACCGGCGCACCTGGTTCGAGAACGTGCAGCGCTATGTCGGCATGGAGCCCGAGCAGTTTGCCTTCAGCCTGCTGACCGGCAGCCAGCGCGGTGGACACGAAAACCAGAAACTGCGCGACCCGACCTACACCGAAGACTTCGACCGTTGGTTCGCAGCGCGCTGTGGCGTACCGGCAGCTGTGGGCGAGAAGCCCGTGCCTCCCATGTTCACGCCCTTCAAGCTGCGCGGCATGAACCTGTCGAACCGCGTCGTGGTCTCACCCATGTGCACCTATGCCGCCCAGGACGGCATGCCGAATGACTTTCACCTGATCCATTACGGCAGTCGAGGCATGGGCGGCGCAGCGCTGGTGATGACCGAGATGACGTGTGTCAGCTTTGATGCCCGCATCACACCCGGTTGTGCCGGAATCTGGAACGACGCGCAGCAAAGTGGCTGGAGGCGCATCGTCGATTTCATCCATGCCAATGGCCCGGCTAAAGTGGCGCTGCAAATCGGCCACGCCGGGCGCAAGGGCGCCACCCGGCTGGCAAGCGACGCCATCGACATGCCGTTGGAGTCCGCCGCCTGGCCGTTGATTGCGCCCTCGCCCCTGCCGTATATCGCAGGAACATCGCAAGTGCCGCGCGAGATGACACGTGCCGACATGGACCGCGTGAAGGCAGACTTCATCGCCGCCACGCAGCGCGCCGCCGACGCTGGCTTTGACATGATCGAATTCCACGCCGCACACGGCTACCTGATGTCGTCCTTCATCTCGCCGCTGACCAATCAGCGCCAGGACGAGTACGGCGGCAGTCTGGAGAAACGCTGCAAATTTCCGCTCGAAGTGTTTGCCGCCCTCCGCGCCACATGGCCAGCGGACAAACCGATGTCGGTGCGCATTTCAGCGCACGACTGGGCGCCCGGCGGCACCACCCCGGACGATGCTACCCAAGTCGCCAAACTGTTCAAGGCCGCTGGCGCCGACATCATCCATGTGTCATCCGGCCAGGTGGTGAAAGACGAGCAGCCGGTCTATGGCCGCATGTTCCAGGTGCCATTCTCGGACCAGATCCGCAACGAGCTGGAGGTGCCAACCATCGCCGTGGGCAACATCTTTGAGGCCGACCACATCAACACCATCATCGCCGCCGGCCGGGCCGATCTCTGCGCCCTGGCCCGTCCGCACCTGGCCGACCCCGCCTGGTCGCTGCACGCCGCCGCCGCGCAGGGTGTGACGAACGTCGTTTGGCCCAAGCAATACATTGGGGGCAAGTTGCAACTGGAACGCAACCTGGAGCGTGCTGGGCAGTTGGCGGTGAGTGCCTGAGGCGCTGGCGGCACTCCACCGGAATCTGACACGGATTGCCTGTCAGTTTGCCCCCAACCCGCACCACATCGCCCCGGATCAGGTTTGCATGGACAGCAGGTTCGCCGCCGCCAGCGGGTTCATGACCTCTACCGCCTCTCTCATCGGGAAGGGCTCTGCCACCGGCGCGACCAGCAGTTTGCGCGTGGCGCGCACATCGGCAGCGGCCAGGTAGAAGCCTTTGGACGCGGTCGGCGCGGACGAGCGTTTGATCTCGATCACCCAGGTCTGTCCGCTGGCAAACTCCAGCACCAAGTCCACTTCAGCGCCGTGACTGGTGCGGTAAAAACTGGCCTGCGCCTGCGGTGCAGCGGTGATGAGTTGCTCGATCACGAAGCCCTCCCAACTGGCCCCGGCAACCGGGTGGCCGAGCACGGCGTCGAGATCTTTCAGCCCCAGCAGCGCGTGCACCAAACCGCTGTCACGCACGTACACCTTGGGGGCGCGCACCAGGCGCTTGCCAACGTTGCCGCTCCACGCCGGCAAGCGACGCACCAGCATCAGATCGCACAGCAAATCAATGTAACGCCCCACGGTCTGGCCGCTGATGGCAAGCGCCGATGCCAGTTTGGACTGGTCCAGCAACTCGGCCTGGTTGTGCGCCAGCATGGTCCAAAGGCGGCGCAAAGTGGTCGCCGGGATGCGCGGGCCCAACGCGGGGATGTCTTTCTCCAGGTAGGTGGTGACAAAAACCTCACGCCAGCGCAGACTGCGCGCATCGTCTTGCGTCAGCCAGGACAGCGGGAAGCCGCCGCGAAGCCACAAAGTGTTCATGTCAGACGCTTTTGTGTCGCCCGCCAGCAGCTCACGTGCTTGAAACGGCGTCAACTCCAACTGTGCAACGCGTCCGGCCAGGCTTTCGCTGGTCTGCTTGAGCAAGGTGCCCGACGCCGAGCCCAGCAGCAGATACTGGCCAAACGCCTCGCCATGGCGGCGGCGCTGGTCAATCACACCGCGCAACACAGCAAACAATTCCGGCGAGCGCTGCACCTCATCGAGAATCATCAACTGATTGGGGTGCGCCAGCAGGAACGCCTCCGGGTCGTCGAGTTGACGCTGCGCCGATGGCAGTTCCAGGTCCAGATAAAGCACGTTGGGGTGGCGCGCCTGCTCTGCCAAAGCCAGTGTGGTCTTGCCCGCTTGACGCGGACCCAGCAGAACCACAGCCGGGAACTGCGTCAGCAAATCGCCGAGCTGAATTTGCGCAAGACGCGTATACATTAGTGCATTATATCTATGCTATGGAATAAATGCACGGTACAACAGCAGGAATCAAGCAACAACCTGTGGTCTGACGAGGCATCCGTTGCGCACTTCCACCGCCAGTCACGCCTGCACTGAATTACAATTTCTAAACATTGGTAATTCACTGAGCGGAGCGCACTATGCAAAGCACTATCACCGCGAGAGGACAGACCGTGGTCCCTGCGGCCATACGCCACCTGTTTCATCTTGGGCCTTCCGACAAATTGGAGTGGGTGTTGGACGAAGGCAGCATCCGTGTCGTGCCGGTTCGAGCCAATTCGATCGAAGCTTTCAGGGGGCAAGGCAAAGGCGGCGCCACGGCACGTTTATTGGCTGCACGCAAGCAAGACCAGGACCGGGAATGAAGCGATTCTTGCTGCACACGTCGGCCATTCTGACCTTGCGTGACGACGAGGCCGGTGCCGACCGGGTGGCGCAAGTGCTGAACCTCGCTACCGAAGGCAAAGCCAAATGCTACGGCTGCTTCATCACCTTGATGGAAGTGCTCTACCGTGTGTGGCGCGACGAAGACAAGGCAGCGGGTCAACTGGCCTATCAGCAGTGCATGGCCTTGCCGATAGACTGGCTTTCGAACAGTGACAGCTTGATCGTCAGAGCCGCTGGGTACAAGGCGATGTATCCGCTGTCCCTGGCAGATGCCTGGATTGCGGCATGCGCTTCAGAACAAGGCGCTGTTCTGCTGCACAAGGACCCGGAGTTCAAGCCACTGCCTATCGAACAGGAATTGCTGCCTCTCAAAGTTAACAAAGTGTCTTAAGCCGCGCAGCCATCTTGTCTGACGCGGACATCTGTCGAACTGGTAGCGCTTTCGGTGTTCTTCCAGAGTTACGGGCGCCCCGGTGACGCCGGGCGGGTTCCGGTCGCCAGATCAGTCACTTCGACCGAGCGCCACACGGCACGCGGCCCGCGCAAGGTCAGGCGGTCGCGGTAACGCTTGGGACTGCTGCCAGTGCTGCGAGAAAACATGCGGCAAAACGCGCTCGTGTCTTCGTAGCCGCAGTCGTGCGCAATTTCATCCACTGATCGCCAGGTAACCTCAAGCCACATCTGCGCCCTCTTGACGCGCACATTTTGCAAATATTCCGCGGGCGACTGATCGAGGTGCTGGCGAAATAGTCGCCCCAGGCTTCGCTCGCTGATGGCTGCCGCCTGTGCCACGTCGCGCATGCGAATGGGCCGGCTGGCGTGGGCCTGCATCCAGGTTTGGGCCTTGTCCAGAGGCATGCTGCGCGAGTGTCCCATAACCTGTTCACTGCTCATGGCCGATGAAAGCACCTCGCGCTCAGGATTGAGCAACAACTTCTCGGCCGCCGCGTGGGCCAGATCAGCCAGACCGGCCAGCTGCGCCGCATGCAAAACCAGGCTTGGCAGCAGCGCTGGCACCGATGCGCAAACACAGCGCTGCATACTCAGCAGAGGCACCTGTGAATCCACCGTGACGCCCGGGCACATGGCCTCGAACCCAGACCGGTACAACCAGGGGATGGGTGCGCGCTCCAGGCTGCCAGTTTGCGCGAGCAGCCAGATCCCCGTGCCACAGGCGGCGACCAGACTGCCGGCCTCAACACGATGGCGGATCAAGGTAACGGCCAGGGTGCTGCGCTGAACCAAGCGCTTGAGTTCCGGCATCGAATGCATTTCCAGCGGTGGCACCAGCAACACGCGCGACCCCGTTTCAGGCGCTCTTGAATAGCGTCGCTCGACCATTCCCTGCAAGGTATGGCGATTCATTGCATGCGTCTTC
>CAYHDD010000322.1:0-4444 GCA_964355195.1 uncultured Rhodoferax sp.
TCATTTCCAGCGCTGATAGGAGCGTGGGGATCATTTCAGCCGCAGCGCCGGGCCGCCCCAAGCAAGGCTAGCCCCCTCGGGGGGCAGCGAATTACACGAAGTGAAAAGCGTGGGGGTCATCTCAGCCTATCCGACTTTTGGAAGGATTTCTGCCGCTTGAACATACCCTGGCGGTAAAACGGGAACATCTGCAGATAGGTTCGAATCTTGAGCCAGCGGCCATACAGGCCCATCGGTTCGAACAGCACAAAGGCGATCAGCACCGCACCGTACACCACGCCCTGCAGTCCCGGTGCCTGGCCGATGATCGGGGGCAGATAGTCTTTGATCATGGCGATTGCCTGTGGCATGGTGATCAGGAAAATGGCGCCCAAAAATGCGCCGTGCACCGAGCCCAGACCCCCGATCACGATCATCAGCAGCAGGTCGATCGATTGCAGAATATTGAACTGGTCGGGCGATATGAATTGCAGCTTGTGCGCGTACAGTGCGCCAGCAACACCGGCCAGTGCTGCCGACAGTGCAAACGACAGTGTCTTGTAGCGCGCCAGGTGAATCCCCATGCTTTGCGCAGAAATCTCGGAATCGCGGATCGCCACAAAGGCGCGCCCGGTGGGGGCGCGCAGCAGGTTGAGAATGCCCAGTGTCGCCAGAATCGCGAGGATCAGACAGAGAAAGTAGAAGGCCTCGCCTGACTCCAGCGTCCAACCAAAGAAGTCAGGCTTCTTGATGTGAATGCCGGCGTTTCCACCGGTGATGGATTCCCAGCGCGCTAGCACTTCTTCGACGATGAAGCCGAACGAGAGCGTGGCTATGCCGAGGTAAATGCCTTTCACACGCAGCGCTGGCAAGCCGACCACGACGCCGACCGCGGCCGACAGACCGGCGGCGCACGCCAGCGCCAATGGAAACGGGAGCCCGGCGTTGGTCAGCACCGCCTGCGTGTAGGCGCCTACGCCCAGAAAGGCGGCGTGGCCGAGCGAGAAGAGGCCGGTAAATCCGGCCAGCAGCATCAAGCCCAAACCGGCGATGGCGTAAATCAGTACAAAAGTCAGCTGCGCCAGCCAGTACTCAGGCACAAGCCAGGGCGCCGCCAGCAGCGCCAGCAGCAGCGCGCTGTACCAGAACACATGCCCGCCATGCTTGGCCAGCTTGATGTCCTGCGCATAGTCGGTTTTGAAGATGAAGCGCATTAAACCTTCTTCCTCAGCTTCTCACCAAATAGACCGGTCGGCTTGACCACCAGCATCACCAGTACCACCACATAGGCGGCAGTGTCCTTGAAACCATCGGGCAAGTAAAAGCCCGACAGCGACTCCACGATGCCAATCACCAGGCCACCGACGATCGCGCCCGGCAGACTGCTGAAGCCACCCACCACCGCAGCGGGCATTGCCTTCAGTCCGACAAAGCCCATGTTGGCGTGCACAAAAGTGATCGGCGCCAGCAGCAGCCCGGCAATCGCCGCCACGCCCGCTGCCAGCCCCCAGGCGATGCCGTTGAGCCTTTGCACCGGTATGCCCATGTAGTAGGCCGCCAACTGGTTTTGCGAGGCCGCCTGCATCGCGATGCCGAGCTTGCTGTAGCGAAACAACAGGTAGAGCAGCAGGCACAGCAGGGCCGTCACGGCAATCACCACCATCTGCTCAACGTTGAGCACCAGGCCGCCCACTTTCCAGATCTGGTCCTTGTAGGGCACTGGCAGCGTGTGGGTTTCGGTGCCGATGTTGGGAATCATGGTGATCAGGCCACGTGCCACATAGCCAATGCCAATGGTCAGCATGACGATAGAGAACGCCGGCTGCCCCAAAATCGGCCGGATCACGATGCGCTCCAGCAGCGCGCCAAAAAGGGCCATACCGGCAATCGTTGCCAGCACCGACAGCCAGTAAGGAAAGCCGAAGAACGTCATCGCGGCCAAGCCACCGAAAGCGCCCAGCATCATCAGCTCGCCCTGGGCAAAGCTGACGGTCTCGGTGGCCTTGTAGATCAGCACAAAGCCCAGTGCGATCAGACCGTAGATGCACCCCTGTGCGATTCCACTGATCACGAGTTGCAAAAACTGCACTTGGATTCCTGTTGTTTGCCTTCAAGGGTTATAGCTGGAATCGTTGGAACGATTGACAGGGTTTTTACCGAGCGCGCACGCGCCACCGGCTCTGGCGCTGTCGTGAGTGCGACACGCCGACTGAGCCATCGCGCAGCGGTCGAGTGGATTGAGCCCCCACGCTGGGCACTATGTGTCCTCACTGCGCTTGGGCTTAGTGCAGCTTGGCCCCGGCCTGAAACCAGGAGCTAACCAGCGCACGCTCCTCTTCCGTGATCTGGGTCGCATTGTTCATGGGCATGATGCGCGTGACGACCACTTGCTGGTAGACGGCCTGCGCATGCTGCTTGACGCCTTCGTTTGAATCGAGGCGCACGTTCTTCATCTGCACCTGCTCGCCGTGGCATAGATAGCAGCGCTGGGCCAGCACTTTTTGCACTTCCACAAAGCTGACCGGCCGCGCCTGACTCGACCCCGCCGCCCCAGCGATGGGTGCATTCGGCTTGAGGGCGATGAGGGTGAGCACAATCAGCACCACCCCTGCCACGGCATAGCCGATGGGGTTCTTGCTGCGGCCTTGTCTGTAGCCATGGCGCATTACGAAGAACTGGCGGATCAGCGCACCCGCCGCCATCATCACGATCAGGACCATCCAGTTGTTGGGGCCGGTGTAGGTAAAGCTGTAGTGGTTGCTCAGCATGGCAAACAGCACCGGCAGCGTGAAATAGGTGTTGTGCACACTGCGCTGCTTGGCGCGCTGGCCGTGGATGGGGTCGATGGGCTGGCCGGCGCCGAACTGGGCCACCACCTTGCGCTGCCCAGGGATGATCCAGAAGAAGACATTGGCGCTCATCGTTGTGGCGACCATGGCGCCGACCAGCAGGAACGCCGCACGCCCGGCAAACCAGTGGCATGCCAGCCAGGCCGCACCACAAATTACCACCAGCACCAATGCCCCGACGATGGCCTCGCCGTGCTTGCGAAAACCGATGCGGCGGCAGACCTGGTCGTAGATCAGCCAGAACACTACCAAGAACCCGAGCGCCACCGCGACGGCCGCAGCCTCGGACCAATCCATCAACGACTTGTCGATCAGGTAGGTGCCGGCGTTCCACAGATAGGACACCGTGAACAGCGAAAACCCGGTCAGCCAGGTGGAGTAGCTTTCCCAGTAGAACCAGTGCAGGTGGGTGTGAATGGCTTTGGGCGCAACCACATACTTTTGCGGGTTGTAGAAGCCCCCGCCGTGCACTGCCCACAAGGCGCCGTCGACGCCCTTATCAAGCAAATCCTGAGACTTGGGTTTGATCAGGTTGTTGTCCACAAACACGAAGTAAAAGGACGACCCAACCCAGGCAATCGCGGTGATGACGTGTAGCCAACGCAAGAGCAAGTTGGCCCAGTCGAGCAGGTAGCTTTCCATGCTATGTACCTCGCGGCAAGCGGCCGCTTCCTAGAAATTGCTTACCACTGCGGGCGCTGTAAGCATTTGTCGAAAGTCGCGAACTCAGGTTTTCAGACTGCTGTGCTCCGCTGCGACCTGTTCACACTGATTGTATGCACTTAGAACTTGTCCGCAAATAACTGGGGGTCGCGCAAATGCATTTTCGGGAAGGGATGCGAGGCGCAAAATCCAAGCCAAGGCTGCTTGCCTTGGCTGATTTTGTAACGAAGCAGACCGCCCGAAAATCCGTTTGCCCGAAGGGTTGGGTCGAAATCGGGCGATTTGCCCACCAAATTCCTTGCATGGGCAGGTGGCCCATGCTGCGGAATGTTGGCGGACAACTCATCTCGATTGCGTCCCAACGCGACCCCCAGTTATTTACGGACAAGTTCTTAGGCCCAATGACTGCCATCACGAGCCGCGGTAGGTGCTGTAGCTCCAGGGGCTGACCAGCAGGGGCACGTGGTAGTGCTGGTCGGTATGGGCAATGCCAAAATCGAGCGCCACCCGGTTCAGAAAATTGGGCTCTGGCAGCTCGACGCCACGTCTGGCAAAGTAGCCCGCCACGTCAAACACCAGCCGGTAAGTGCCTTTGCGCAGGCTCTGGTTGTCGTAGAGCGGGGCATCGCTACGACCATCCTGGTTCAAAACCAATTGGCGCACCAGCGTGGCCGTTTCGCCCTCGGTGGTGTACAGCGCCACTGCCATGCCTGCTGCAGGCGTGCCGTGCATGGTGTCCAGTACGTGCGTGGATAGGCCCATGAAAGTCTCCTCAAAGTCAATTGGTCATCAAGAAAAGCACTGATTGCCCACAAAAAGTGTATACATCTTTCAGGCAAGGTTATCATGAGCGCCCCGGCTTGACCGCTAATCAGCGCGCTTGGCCGCACACTTCACCCAAATCGTGATCCATGGAGCCCTCAGCCACCCTGTCGATTGTTGATGCCTTGACC
>CAYHDD010000323.1:0-4432 GCA_964355195.1 uncultured Rhodoferax sp.
TCAAACCGAGGTACTCGCCAACCGGACCGCAGATGGCAAAACTGATCTTCTTGCCGTACTTTTCCAGCAGCATGCGGGCGACTTCGTTGTTGCCCTTGCCCAGATAGGGGGCGGCAGTCTCCAACGTGATCCGGCCGTCCTTGGCAATGCGGATCGCGGTCCATTCGGACGCAGCGCCGTGCAGGGTGAAGCCGGCAATTTCAAGTTGACCGAGCGCAAAGCCGAAGCTGCCACCCGTGTTGGCCTCCTTGATGCCCCCGGTGAGCGGGCTGCGGCAACCAACGCTAAGCCGGTTGGCGTTGGAGAAGTTGCTGCCAGCAAATGGGCCGGCAGAAAAGATCAGCGGGTTTTGTGGCGACATCGGATCGACCATCGCGACCCCGGTTTCGAGCAGGGTTTTGGCAATCAGGTAGCGCCCGGAGCGAACGATGGATTCGCCCTGGAGTTCTTCCGTTCTGACCGAAGAGTCGTTGAGATTGAGGTGCAGATATTTGCGCATGGTCGTGTCTTTGATTCGAATTGAGTGCCGGTTGTTTCATCAATTGACTACCATTATCCACAACAAATGTTGTGTTCACTACATTATTTGCGGGGAACACTGTAGTGGCTGTCAAGCCACGCCCCGGCCCAGCACAGTGAACAAGGGATCGACTCGACGGTCAAAATGCGACGCTGGCTTGGTGGGCCGAGCTGGGGGGCCTGTATCATGACAGGCGAAGAATGCACTTCCGAAGCGGGCCCGATACGACCGCAATTTCCATCCGAACCTCATGGTCACCAGCAACAAAAATCGCCCGCCAAGTTCCAAGAAGCCGCCGGTCAAACGGGTCGGGGTGAGGGAGGCTTCGGCCAACAAGACGCGCAACAACATTCTTCGGGCCGCAACCAGCGTCTTTGCGCGTTACGGCTACGAAGGTGGCAGCGTTGAAAAAATCTCCAGATCTGCGAAGTCGGTTGACCGCATGATCTACTACTATTTCGGGAGCAAGGAAGGCCTGTTTATCGAGGTGCTGGAAGAGATGTACCGACGCATGAACGATGCCGAAATGGCGCTCAAGCTGGACCTCGAGCGGCCGGTGGAGTCGCTTACCGAGGTGATTGGTTTTGTGCTCTCGTATTACAAGAACAATCCCGAATTCATCACCCTGCTGAACACCGAGAATCTGCACCGCGGGCGCCACATCTCAAAGTCGGCGCGGGCCCGGGAGTACTCGTCGCCGGCCATCGCCATCATTAGCCAGTTGCTGGAAAGCGGCGTACGCCAAGGCGTGTTTCGGTCTGACATATCGGCGCGCAACGTCTATCTGCTGATTGCCGCGACCGGCTACTTCTACATCTCCAACGGTCATACGCTGTCGACCTTTCTGGGGGAAGATGTTCGAACACCCAAAGCCCTGGCTGATTGGCAGGGCTTCGTCGTCAGCACCGTGCTGCGCACGGTCACGTCGCTCGCTGGCGCTTGATCCGGCGCGCGTTGGCTGATCAGTGGCGGTTATTGCCGGATCTGGACTTGATCGTCAGGAACAGGGCGCGCAGGTCGCTTTCGAATTGGTGCCGGCCGGCCGGTGCTTCGGTCGGTTGCGCGGCTGTGGGTTGCAAGCGATATTGTGGCAGGGCGTAGCGGCTGCGCGGCATCGGGTACTTCTGGTAGTTCGTGCCGCCATGTCCGACCGAGAATATCACCGTACCTTCTTGCTGTTGCGCGTAACGCAGACCCGTCGCCACGCCATCCAGAACGATGCTGTTGTCGGAGTTGAAGTTGATGCTCATGGTGGTCTCTCAAAGAAGGTTTGAAGGAGTGCTCGTGTGGGTATAGTTTCGATCTCCTGGGACGCGCTGTGAATGGCTGCGAGGCACCAATTTGAGGGTGACTTTGTACTAGCGACGGGGATGCAATTTGTAGTAGATCGCTACCACTGGGGCCGGCCCGAATCTGCCGAGCCGGTGGTGCGCCGCCAGATCGTTCATAGCTCACGCTGCTGACCGTCAATGCCGACCAACACCCGTTGATGCAGCAGGTTCACAAACCTGGTGATGAAAAACGCATGCCCGTGATCCTGCCGACGCAGCGCGATGAGGATGGGCTGGAATCTACCTTCGCTCAGGGCATGGAGTTCATGCAAGCCTACCCGGCGCAGGACCTGCAAGCGGTCACCATGTGAATGTCAGATCAGCCGCCAAGCCCTGAAGTGCCGCATCAGCATCGGCACCGTCATGGCGGCACCGATCAGGGTGGGCGTCAAGCCGGGGGCAATCAGCAACAGCGCCGCGGCAAAGCACAGGTACTGCTCCCAACGCCTCATTTCCACCAAGAAGTACTTTGACAGCGCCGCCGCCAGCATCGTGATGCCCAGCACGCAACCCGTGAAGGTGATGATGAAGTCATACCAGGTGAAGCCCTTGGCGACGAGCAGGAGCGAGGGTGAAAAGACAAAGACGAAAGGCACCAGCGCCTTGGCCATACCGAGCCGGAACGCCGTGTTACCGGTCTTGAAGGGGTCGCTGCCAGCCATGCCAGCGGCGGCATAGGCGGCCAGTGCCACCGGTGGTGTGATGTCGGCCAGCACGCCGTAATAAAAGACGAAAAAATGCGCCACCAGCGGCTCCACCCCAAGCTGCACCAGGGTCGGCGCAGCCACCGACACCATGATGATGTAGTTGGCGGTAGTGGGGATGCCGCAGCCCATCAGGATACAGACCACTCCGGTCATGATCAGGGCGCACAGTAGCGTCAACGCCTGTGGGCTGGCCATGGCCGTGGGGATGACCCAGGCCATGCCGCCGGCCATGCTCTGCGCCGCGCTGGTAATGATGTAGCTGATTTTGAAGCCGACCCCGGTCAGCGTCACGACACCGATCACAATGCCGACCGTGGCCGCTGCGGCACCGACCGCCAGCGCATATTTGGCGCCGGTCTCGAAGGCTTCGACCAGGGCCGCGTGATCGATGCGGCCCTTGATGTTGGCGAACTTGGCGAAACCGATTTCGGTGAGCACGGCAGCCGCAAACAGCGCCAGCTTGATGGTGGCATTGTGTTCGCCGTAGTCGCCAAACGCGATAGCCACCAGCAAGCCATGCAAGCCGAGCATCAAGGCCCAGTTCTTCACGCTATTGCCTTGTGTCGCGGTTGACAAGCCGACGATCGCGCAGGAACTAATGCCCACAAATGCCGCCAGATAGGGGGTGCGTCCGGAGGCCAGAATGGTGATTAGCAGGGCCAGCGGGATCAATGTTGGCCAGCGCATCTTGAGCGAGGCTCTGAGCTTGGGCATTTCCTCTTCGCTCAGACCGCGCAAGCCATAGCGCTTGGCCTCGAAGTGCACCTGCATGAAGACGCCAAAGAAATGCATGAACGCTGGCACTACCGCTGCGGCGATGATGGTCTGGTAGGGCAGGTTGAGAAACTCGATCATCAGGAAGGCTGCCGCGCCCAGCACCGGGGGTGTGATCTGGCCACCGGTGGAGGCAGCCGCTTCCACCGCAGCGGCGAAGTGGCGCTGGTAACCGACCCGGATCATGGCTGGAATCGTCAGCGAGCCGACCGTCACCGCGTTGGCTACTGACGAGCCGCTGAGCATGCCGAACATGGCCGAGCCAAACACGCTGACCTTGGCCGGGCCACCTGCGTAGCGCCCGGCGATGCTGGCAGCAATATCCAGAAACAGTTGCCCCAGGCCAACGCGCGTGGCCAGCACACCAAACAACACAAAGTGAAAGACATAAGTTGCCACCACGCCCACGGCGACGCCGTAGATTCCCTGGCTGGTCATGTACTGATGGTTGATCATCAAGGCCCAGTTCGCGCCGGCATGTTGGAGCAGACCGGGAAACATCGGGCCCAGCAGCGCGTAGGCGGTGAAGCCGATGGCAATCAGCGGTAAAGGCCAGCCCATGCAGCGCCGCGTGGCCTCCAGCAGGCTACAGAACAGAACGGTCCCGAACACCACGTCCCAGGTGCTCGGGTTGCCAACCCGAAACGCCAGGTCGTCAAAGACATAGGGAATGTAGAGCACGCTGGCGGCGCAACACAGGCCCAACAGCCAGTCGGTCAGGGGCACACCGCCGGGGCTGGACCAGGCATGGCGTGGCTCGACGGCGGCGGCTTTCTTGCTGCCGGCGAAGACCAGAAAGATCATGCTCAGCACGAAGGCCATGTGCACGCCACGGTGTGTGATCTCCTGCAACAAGCCAAACCCGGCCGTGTAGTAATGAAAACACGACAAAATGATGAGCATCCACTTGACGATCAGCGTGGCCGGTGGCACGGTGGGCCGAAAGCGCATCTCGGGGTCGAACTTCTCTTCGAGTTCCTGAAGTTGGCGCTCGTCGGGCAGGGTGATGGCGGGTGTGTTCATGGGGTCTTTGGTGGCGGCTGCAAAAACGACAACGGGCGGAAGGTCCGCCCGTTTCCCGTCAACTCAATCGTCGGTGC
>CAYHDD010000324.1:0-4432 GCA_964355195.1 uncultured Rhodoferax sp.
ATCGGAGTCTAGCGACGACTTATCGTGTTTTTCGTGATCTTTCGGAGATTGTAAGTGAGCGCGAGCAATATGTTTGAAGGTTTGATTTGCACGTTCAGTGAGGTTTTTGGGCCAATTGAGCAGATCAGTCTGCGCGCCCGCCGTGGACAAATCGCCTGCCCACAGGATGAACCTGTGGACAGCCACTTCGTGGTGCGTGATTTGCCCACCGCTCCCCGATCGACGCCTACGGCCTGACGCGCTTGACGCTTGCCAAGCAGCCGTTTGTCATTAATACGATGAAGTCAGATATCCAAAGCCAATACGCAGAGCGTGCTCGTTCGGGTATTGGAGTCGACGGGTCTGCGCTGGGACTGAAACATGGTGCCGTGTCAGTTGTCAGGCGGTCGTGGGCGGTGGGTCCAGACGGTCTATGAGTTCAGTGAAGACGATCATCATCTCAGGGGCGTAGTGCTCGGGTGCGGCACGCATGAATTCGACGACTTGGCGGTAGCACTGGGCAGCCTCTCGGTTGAGACCGCGAGCCTCGTAGACCATGCCCAGGCGGTCATGACCATCATGGACCTCGGGGTAGCGAACCAGAAGTTCGCGGGCGGCGGCTTCTGCCTCATCGAGGCGCCCGCCGCGGATGAGAGGGATGACTGCATTGGAAGCCTGGTCCAGTTGGTCGGATTCGTAAAACGATTCCTTGAACGCTTGCATGTTGGCACTGTGTTGGGCGTTCTGTGCCTCAATCTTGGCGTTTTGGGCCTGCAGGGTAAGGTGTTGTGCGGCCTGGTCCCGGGCCATGCAGCAGTGCTTGTATTTCTTGCCGCTGGCACATGGGCAGGGCTCGTTTCGACCGGTCTTTTGCATGATGTACTGTACCAACAATGCAGCGCCAACACGCGGCTGAATGCGCCAGTGCCCACGCGCTGGTTGCGCGCGGCTTGTGGCTCAGAATAGTTCGTTGTCGGGGTCTGCTTTGCTGCAGCCCGGGCAGGTGAGGTCAATGTTCAGGGCCCGGTCGGCATGGTGGCTCAGGATCTGTGCGTAGTAGGTCGCCTCGAAGCGGTGATACAGCTGCACGAGCACATCGGCCATGGCCGATGCAGCCTCATCGGAGAGTTCAGGCAATTCAATTTCCAGTATAACGGATGCCCGGGGGCGCCGACGTGCAGTGGGTGTTATCTTCTTTTTGGTCATGATGAGGGTGTGCTTTCAGTGTGAATTACGCGCATTGCGCCGAGCGGCTTGGGAGGTGGGTCCGGGTGCGCCGAAGACCTCCAGGTACAGCTTCTCGTCGAGCGTGGTGATTTGCCGCTGCACGGCCAGTGACAGGAGCTGGGCTGCCATGTTGGTCATGACGCGATAGTTACCCCCGGCGCGCTCGCACAAGGTGCGTTTGAGCGCGCTACTCATAAGGGCGTCGCCGCCGGCGCTCTTGAGCAGGTGATCCAGGCAGGCGGCGAGCTCTTCGCGCGAGGCGTAGTCCTGGCAAAGGCGGGACCTGATGCGCGTGCCCAGAGGCAGGAGTTCTTCGGTGGCAAGCGACTCGGTCAGGCGCGTGTTGCCCACCAGCACCACCGCCAGCAGCGGCTGCGAATCAAATCGCGCGGATGCCAGCAGTCGCAGTTCCAGCAGCGTCTTGGGGCTCATCTCCTGGGCCTCATCGATGAGCAGGCAGCAGCGCACCCGGGTGGATTGCAAGTGGCTGAGCCAGCGCTCGCGCAATACCTTGAAGCCACCCCAGCGGTTGCTCGAAACCAGGGGCACGGCGAATACTTCGGCCAATTCGCGGTAGAAGTCACCCAGATTGCTCTGGGGATGGTTAAGCACGCCCACGGTGAGTTCGCTATTGCGTTCAAGGCGCTCGGCCAAGGCGCGCAGTACGACACTCTTGCCGGTGCCCGGATCGCCATGGATAAGCACGAAGCCGCCCTCGGGCACATGCACGTTCTCGACGCGCCAGAAGAAGTCATTGATTTTGGGCGACAGGTACAGGGCTTCGGTGGGGAGCTCGCTGCCAAAGGGATTCCACTTCAGGCCAAACGGGCTGAGCAAGGTGTGGTTCATGGGTTGGCCTGTGGTTGTGGTGGGAGTGACGGGGTTGGGGTGGGTATCTCCTCAAGTTCGAGATAGGCAGGGGGCAAGCCGGTGGCGGCGAACTGTGCGAGCAACTGGCGCATCAGTGGGGCCTGCCCATCGCCCGTTGGCACGCTCGGCGCAGACGTGTTTGATGACAGGGCACGCGAGGACGGGGCCTTGGGGCCGATCAGGCGGCGCTGTCCTCGCGCATTGCGTGCCTTGTCCAGCGGATAGATGGTGGCGAGGATGGTGCCATTGCGGGAGTCCACGATATCGGCCTGGGAGCGGTCCCAGCGTGCGTAGCGCAGGTGAAGCTCGCGCAGATGGGCGAAGGCCTGCGGAATTTGGAAGCGCACACCGTCAAGGGAAGCCGTAGCGTCACTGGTGCGCTGCTTACGTCGCACCTCGATGCGAAAGCTGGTGCGCAGGGTTTCGGAGTCCGGGCACGCACGCAGCACGCTGGCAGCCTTGGTGAAGCGTTCGAGGGGAGTGGAGCCAGCGAGCTCGCGGTGCACGCTGACCTGATACTCCTGTTCAACCCAGACAAAGGAGGCCTCATTGAGCTGGGGCAGCGTCAAATTGGGCACGGCGTCGAGCATGGCCATGAGGCGGCGTTCAATGCGCCCCCACAAGGTCTCCTGCTTGCCGTTCATCCAAGCGCTGCGCGGACGCGTGGTCAGCGCAAGAATTCCCAGACGGTGCAGCCCGGCGGTGAATTCGCCCGAGATCATGGCCGAGCCGTTGTCGCTGTAGATGGCGCGAGGCAACTGGCGCCGCTGCAGGGCCTGCGAGACGACGTGCACCAGGCACTGGGTGTTCTCATGGGCGTACCACTGCAGATGACAGATCAGGCGGGAGTGGTCATCGATGACGCAAAGGCCGATGGGCGTAATCCATTCGCCCTGGCGGTTGAGCACCTTTAACGAGCCCTGGTGGCCGTCAAGATGAAACAGCGAGCCCACGTGAGTCGCCTCAAAGCTACGCACCTCACGGGTGCCATCGGGTACGGCCGCGCGTTGGGGTCCACATCGCGACTCGCGCTCGCGCCATAGCCCTTGGGCACGAAGGTAGCGCAAGACGCTTGCATAGGAGGGCAGCGGGGCAAGCGACGCCTGCGCACTGTGCGCGGCCACCAGATTGTCGTAGTGCAGCTGAACGGTCCATTTGGGATGGGCACAGTATTGAGCCCGAATCTGGTCTCCCAGCGCCTGGTCAATGGCACGCATGCTGCCAGCGTCGGCGCGCGCCGTCGTGGCGAGCATCGCGCTGGGGTTGGGCGTGCTGCGGGCCAGAGCCAACCAGCGCTCCAGTGTGGACACGCCAAAGCGCACGTCGACTCCACTGATCGGGTGGCGCCAGACCTGTTCGCTGAGTTGCACCAAACGCTTGTTGAGCTCGCCGCGGGGCGGCGGGGCGGCCAATAGCTGGCCGATGATCAGCAGGCGCAGGCGTGCCCATCGGTCCCGGATGCTTGAGTCGTCTTGGTGTGCCATGGGTCAATCACTTCCTCAGTTACGGGACAAATTCCCCGATAACCCAGAGCCTATTGGCGATTCACCCTCGGCAGGAAATCAACTTCTGCGCGTCGTTGTGCAGCTCTTAACGGCCCTCAGTGAGCGTGCTCAGCGGAGCCAATAATTGCAACACCGCCGCCATCGCGCCACGCTCATCGGGGGGCAGCACACGGCGCAGCAATTCGCCCGGTAAATCACTGGCGATTACCGGTGGTAAGAACCGTCCACGCAAGGCCAGCCACAGTGGGCTCGCAGCGAAATCGTTTAGCCACCATTGACGCCAGCGCAGGAGCGTCAGAATCGGAACGTCAAATTGCTCGCTGAGCTGTATGCCTCGGCGCAGGCTCAGTCCAGCACACAGGGCCGTGGCCAGAACGACGGTCGCGCCCCAGTACACGCGGCGCCCCAAGAAACGAACAGATGCGGGCATGCTGCGACGTCGGCAATCCCCACAACAAAAGCTAAACCGGGTAGTGTCGACGGTGCCAGCAACGTGTGCCCCGCCCCACCGGGGCTTGCGCTGAAAGTGGCCTTGATGAAGCGGTCCACCGCAGGAGCATCCCTGCAACTGAATCACCTGGGCCTGCTCACGATCAATGGCCTCCAGGAATTGAAAAAACACCGGGTTCAGCAAATTGGATTGGCTCACTGCAGTCAACGTTTCAACGGTTGTGGGAGACACACAGTCACCCCACATCGCTCCAGAGTCAAGGTCTTTGGGGTCAACGTCCTAAAGAACCTTAACTATCTTGATCAGAAACAGCCAAAAGACCTTCAAACATATTGCTCGCGCTCAGGCGGCGAATCAGCATACAAGCTCCGTTCGCCCAGAACGTAGGAAAGGGTCGATC
>CAYHDD010000325.1:0-4427 GCA_964355195.1 uncultured Rhodoferax sp.
TTCATCCTGTGCGTGGCGATCCCGATAGTGGTCTACCTGCTGTTCATGAAGTCCATGGGGTGGAACCTCCCGGCCCTCGGCGTCAGTGGAGCGCCGTCTTTTGGCAGCGCTGCCTCATCTGAGCTCATCCTCTATTCGTCTTCAAATACCAAGACCTATTTCGCCAGCATCGGGGGCAACTATGAGGTGCTGCTAAACCCGTGGCGAGGCTATTTCAATATCCACAAACTCAAGTTCACGGAAGTGCAAACACCGGGCCAGTTGCGCAAGTTCAAGGGCGGCATTTTGGTCCTGCCATCAGCCGTCTCGTTGAGCGACGAAGAGAGAGTTGAAATCCTTGGCTTTCGTTCGAATGGCGGTGCCGTGCTCGTCACGTGGGCAACCGGCAGCAGGAACGGCAAGGGCGATTGGCAGGGTTGGCAATTCCTGAGTAGTCTTGGGTTCAAAGTCACTGGCGAAGTCGGCAGCGCGTTGAGTGCCAACAACCTGGTTTTCAGCGGCGAATCACCCGTAGCGCACAGTCTGGCCGCGAATCAGCTCATCGAGTTGAGCAAAACGTCGGAAGCTCTGCTGCGCGCGAGGGGTGAAATGCGAGCCGCTCGCTTCACCAACTCAGCCCGCCTCACTGACGATGAGCGGCGTGCCGAGGGTGCCGTCATTTTCAATGAGACCACCGCTCATGCGGGACGTGTCGCATTTTTTGCCTTCGCTGAATCGGCCTGGGAAGCGCGCACGCTGGGAACTCACGAACTGATCGACAGCACCTTGCAATGGCTGAATCGCGACCCGGCAATGGTCCGCGCCGCTTGGCCCGATGGCAAGCGAGCAGCACAAGTCATCGAAATGGACGTCGATGAGGGTTTCGCCAATGCACTGCCCTTTGCCTCCCTGCTTCGTTCAATCAATTACCGTGGCACGTTTTACGTCTTGACTTCTGCTGCCAAGATGTTTCCGCAGGTCGTCACCCAACTGGCCCGCGATTTCGAGCTAGGCTACCACGGCGACGTGCATGAAAGCTTCAAGGGGCAGCCCCTCAACATACAAGAGCAGCGAATTCAGGCCATGCGATCTGAAATGGCAGGCCTGCTGGCTGATACCAAAGGGATCACCGGCTTTCGTGCCCCATCCGAGGGCTACGACGCCGCGACTGAACGGCTGCTGGAGAAGTCCGGCATACTTCACCATACCGCAGACTCAAGTCGCAGCAACGCGGGTCTGCCCTTGCTCCTCAAGACCGAAGGGGTTGAACTCGCCAACGCACTGGTCGCCTTGCCCAGGACGCAGCGCGATGACATCAGCCTGCAGTCGGGAAAACTCAACGTCGAGCAAACGACCCGAGCGCTGACTGAAGACTTTGATTGGACACTCGAATCCGGTGCCCTGGGCGTACTCAGCCTGCACAGCCAGAACTTCGACGCAGCCGGTGTTCTTTCAGCCAGCCTGCCCGGTTTTCTGGATCATGTGAAAGGATTCGGTGCACAGGTGTGGCTCGCTTCCGCTGGTCAGGTGGCCGACTGGTGGCGGGATCGTGAGCGCCTCAAGGTTTCGACCAGCCACAATGGCAAGCGCCTTGAGTTCAACATCACGGTCACAGGTACTCAGCCGTTGAAGGGCGCCGCTCTGGTTGTCATGCTGCCCCAAAAGGGCTCACAGCCCACGGTAGAGGCTCTGAAGATCGGAATGGTCAAACCCGTCATTTCCAGAATTGATGAATACCGGTCCAGCCTCACTTTTGATTCTTTGGCGCCCGGAAGCTACGCCTATCAGCTGACCTTTGCGCCGAGATAAGTGCAATCCGGGCATCATGGGTCGCATCGTGGCGACATTTGTCAGCCTCAAGGCTGAAAGTTGAGCATCAGCCAATCCGCCACGCACTGAATATCCCGACTCGCCTCGCAAACAGCATCGTATTTCAGGACCGGGCGCCCACAGGCCAGGGCTTCAGACACCGCTTGCGCGCTGTGCACTGAGAGCGGAACCAGATACTGACCATAGTCACTTTGAATCGCCTGGCACATCTGGTCGGCCAATTCGCTTCGCGCCGACAGCTGATTGATGACCAATTTGAAGTCATGAAAGTCATCGCTCGCCCTGGTGTACTGCTCAACCAACTGCACCAGGCGCGGCACCGTAGCGAAGGAGGCCGCATCGGCGAGCACAACGCCCAACGCATAGTTGGCAGCTGCCAGTGCTTGCTGTAGATACACCGATGGACCCGGCGGCGTATCGATGATGACAAAGTCGAAGGCCCGCTTGTTCAGCGTCGAAATTTGATTTGACACCCAGCGCGGATGCAACTTCAACCCGGCTTCGAATTCTTCCGCTTCCGCCTTGTGGACAACGCCAAAGGGAATGCACTTTACGCCGAACTGGCTCTTGAACATCGTCTTCCTGGAAATGCCGTCATGCACGATGCCGCTCACATCATCCGGGGCCATTCCGAGATGCAGACGCAACGCATTCTGCATGTCCAAATCTATCAGCAGAACCCTCTTGCGCTTCTGACTGAGCGCAACGGCAAGATTGGCCGCAACCGTGGTCTTGCCAACACCACCCTTACCGGAAATGACAGCTATGACTTGCATGCGTTGCACATGAGAACCGTCGACAAGATGTCCCCGAAACGTTTCATGCGCGGCCTAAGGTGTCTGGCTTGCGAGGCTGTCAAACCAAGATGGGAAAAGCTGCCCAATGCCATCAAAAGCGTAGCGCACCAAGAGAGACCCTGATTGCTGGGCATAGTTCTTACTGTTGTCGAACGAGAGTCGCCCCCCCAGGGTCAGCTTGGTGCTCAATGCGTAGTCAAACGAGCCGTACAGCTTGTAGCCGAGTCCGGAACCTGAGTCCGCGTCGTAGTAGCTTGGATAGAGCAGCGTGCCGGCCCTGGCCGCCCAAGCACCCTGCAAACCTGAATCCAGCGGGAAGAAGGGGGCGCGATCCTGCGAAGACTTCTTCAAACCGAGTTCACCACCCACCTGGTAGCTGAAGGTCCCACGACGCCCACTGAACTCCCAGGGCACACCCAGACTGAAATACTGTTGCGGGCTGTAATAGCCGCCGTGGCCGAGCGTAAAGTAGCTCAGGTTCTCCCGATAGCCCATCGCCGTCAAACTCAGACCCAGCTTCAGACTCGCCTGCGCCGCTTGGTACACCTTCCAATAGGCACCGACACTGGCTTCCACCTGGGTGTTGTCCTTGACACCTTTACCCGACAGCGTGGCAGCGCCAAAATTTGCATAGACACCGCGCTCTTCACCACCATAACTCACTCCAACTTGAGCTCCCGTCTTGACCACACCACCCCAAATTTGCTGCGACTGTGGATCGCGCGCCCCGGCGGCCGACAGCAAGCTGTCGGTGACAGCCCGGCGACTCAACACACCCTTGAGCGTCACCCCATCCAGATCGGTCGACATGCTTAGCTCACCCACCAGATGGGAAACAAGAAAACCCAACGGGCTGGTACCGACGCTGACGTCCACATTTTCATCACGGTAGCCAATCGAAAACCCGACACCACTGGCATCCTGCGCCGGACCCGGCTCCTGAGTGGTGGCAAATGCACCGACGGCGTAAGAACCGAATCTGGTGGAGTTACGGGGCTCAACACGACTCAGTGAGCCAGCACTGAGCAGCGTCGGTGTCAAGCGCAACGTGAAGGCGCTGCTCGCTGCCGACGGCATGGTGATTTCAATCGGAATCTCCACTTCACTCAGTTGCCCCAGACCTGCCTCTCCGTCACGCAGGCGAAACTGGAACCCAAAACCTACCGTCGTGGCCAGCTTGAGCTTCAAAGCGCCTATCTCCTGCTCCAAACCTCGGGCTCCCTCCGGGACCTTGGCTGTAGCCAGGGGAATAGTCGGTGAAACAGTCGTTGGTGCCGTCGCCGGTGTAAAGGTCTGAAAGGCAGCTGGGGCCGTCGCAGGCGTATAGGGCTGAAAAGCAGCTGGGGCAGTCGCAGGCGTATAAGGCTGAAAAGCGGCTGGGGCAGTCGCAGGCGTATAAGGCTGAAAGGCGGCTGGGGCAATCGCAGGTGCAAAGGGTTGTGGCGTGGGCATCAAACGGGGCGTGTCACGCATTTCTGGCAGCGGCAAGAGGACAGAGCGCTGTCGGCTCAGTTCGGTCGAAAACCCGCTGGCGGGCGCGCCAGAGCGCAGATCCCGGTCACCCCCATTGAACAACGCTTCCAACGGTGCTTGCCCTGAAATCCGGTCTCCGGACTGAGTCAATGCTGAAGCTGCGAACGCCCGGGACGCAGCCAGCTTTGCACTCTCAATCGACTGCGCTTTTTGAAAGTAGGCCAGTGACTTATCAAGGTTGCCCAGTTCGCGCTCTACACGCCCGACTGCCATCAGCGCACGTGCATCGTCCGGCGCAATTTTCAGCGCAGCGGCGGCATGTGCGCTGGCTTGCTCGTGCGCCTTCAC
>CAYHDD010000326.1:0-4425 GCA_964355195.1 uncultured Rhodoferax sp.
AACGGTGCCCAATAGTCAAATTTCTCCCAATAGGTCCACCGGTCAAACTGTGGATGCAGCGCTCGATCCGGCCTCCTACGGTGTGGCGCTCGGCGTCAAGTTCTGACCCTGTAGCGGCCAAGTTCCTCTTAAAGCCCCGCCCTGGCGGGGCTTTTGTTTGGTACTCGATCGCTGGTGGAGCGCGAGAAAAGTACCTTGACGGCCGTGCCCCGTTGCCCGGCCGCATCGTCGATCCGCAAACGCGCATGGTGCAACTCGGCAATGCGTTTGCAAATCGACAGTCCCAGCCCGGTACCGGCCTGGGACTGACCGGCACCACGGTAGAAGCGGTCGAACACCCGTTGGCGCAAGCTTGTCGGAATGCCCGGACCATCGTCACTGACCGTCATTTGAAGCCCGGCGTCGGACTGGCCAATATCGACCTGAATATGCCCTCCCTGCGGCGAGTAGCGGATCGCGTTGTCAAGTAAATTCCCGACCAGCATCGACAACATGTCGCCGTTGCCCAGGAGGGTCGGCAAGTTCGGCTCCACCTCCAGCGCCAGAGCTTGCTCGCGCTGCAAGGCCAACGGCGCCAGCTCAGCGCACACTGCCTGCGCGAGCGCCCCCAGATCCACCACCTCAGTCTGCGGCAATGCCTGCTCAGGGTCGAGCCGGGCGAGCGTCAGCAACTGCCCGATCAGTCGAATACCCCGGTCTACGCCATGCTCCAACTGTGCCATCGCGTGCTGTCGTTCGTCCTCAGTGACTGCGCTTCGCGCCAAGTGCAGATGGACCTGAATTGCTGCCAGCGGCGTACGCAGTTCATGGGCTGCATTGGACGTAAAGCGGCGCTCCCCCTCCAGCGCCTGGTCCACCCGCAGTAGCAACTGGTTCAAAGCGAGTCAGGCCAGCGCCGAAGATGCCAAGACCATAGCCACCACGGTTTGCGCAGCCTGTCACGGCGAGGACGGCAACAGCGCGATCCCGATGTTCCCCAAAATTGCAGGCTTGCAGGAGAGCTACATCGTCAAGCAACTGCGCGACTTTCAGACGGGCCGACGCAAGAGCGACATCATGGCCCCCATCGTTGCCTCCCTGAAAGTTGAGGATTTTGCGCCCCTGGCAGGCTACTAC
Organism: uncultured Rhodoferax sp.; assembly: GCA_964355195.1. Lineage (GTDB taxonomy): Bacteria > Pseudomonadota > Gammaproteobacteria > Burkholderiales > Burkholderiaceae_C > Rhodoferax. Next base: position 1,117 of record CAYHDD010000326.1, read on the forward strand.
AGCGCCCAGAAACTCAAGGCCGGCCCCGATGGCGACAAGAAAACCAGTGGCTTTGGCAAGGTGGTGTACTTCGAAGGCAATGAAGAAACCGGCGTGCCAGCGTGTGTGGGATGCCACCAGACGAAGGGCAACGGTCACCTGATCTACCCACGCATCGGTGGGCAGCATGTGCAGTACGTGTCACAGCAGCTGAAGAACTTTGCCAGCGGTGAACGCAACAATGACGTCAGCCGCTTCATGCGCGTGGTGTCCAAACGCATGACTGAAGAGGAAATCGATGCTGTTGCGGCCTATCTGGTCGGACTCGACAGCAAGTAGCTTGCCCTGAAGACAGGAGAAATTGACGTGAACCGATTGTTGAAAAGACTGATGCTGCTGACACTCTGGCCGACTCTGGCACTGGCACAGACGCCCGCCGGGAACGAGATCAAGGGTGAGTTGAAAACCGTATTGGAGGCCAAGGGCGACCCGGTGCGGGGTGAAGCGGCCTTTGAGCCGTGCCAGGGTTGCCACCGCAAGGATGGCTCAGGCCGCGTCAGCGGCGCCTATCCGCGCCTCTCAGGTCAACACGCGAGTGTGCTGATGAAGCAAATCACTGACATCCGTGCTGGCCGCCGCAGCAACCCGAAGATGGAGCCCTTCATTGACGACCATGTACTGACGCCCTTCGAGATCGCAGACATTGCTGTTTACCTGCAATCGTTGCCGATCTCGACAGAAAATGGCAAGGGCACCGGTAGCATGCTGGTCAAGGGCAAGCAGCTCTACGACAAGGATTGCGCCGACTGTCACGGCGCCAGAGGCGAAGGCTACGCAGCCAAGTACTATCCCATGGTGGCCGCGCAACACTACCGCTACCTGCTGCGCGAAGCCCAGTTGCTTCGCGACGGTGATCGGCGCAACGCCGATCCGAACATGGTCAAAGTCATCAAGCCGTACAACGCCGGTGACCTCGAAGCGGTAGCCGACTACATGGCCAGTCTGGCGCCACCCAAGAGATAGATCGCCCAGGCAGCTCGCTGTTCAGGCTGCCGGGTCGCTGGCCGCGCGCCGCACACGATCACGCACGCCGTCCCACTCGGCGCCGTCAGGTGGCGTCTCGATCCAGATCAGTTTGACGCCCTGCTGATCAAACTCGCGCAGCACGGCAAACAGCTGCTGCGCGGTTTTCACAGCATCTTCGGGCATGCGACGCATCACAACCTGGGTGCAGCGGCTGTTCAACACACTGCGTGCATAGATCGCGAGGCTCGGTCCGGCGTTGTTGCCTCGCGCCGGTGAGTTAGCCCGCAAGTCAAGCGCCGCTTGCATGTCGCGCACCCCCATCAAGCGCACCTGAGCCCGTGGCGCGTAGTGCGAGGCCAGCGTGCCCGAAGCACGTGGCCGCGCGACACCGGCGCCGACGAACTCATCGGCCAAAAACACCTTCTGACCACACACCCCCTGCACCTGTTCGAGCGTGATGGCACCGGGGCGCAACAGCACCGGCGCGCCGCGCGTGCAGTCGATGATGGTCGACTCAATGCCGACCTCACAGGCCCCGCCATCCAGGATCAGCAAGCTGCCGTCGAACTCACTCGCCACATGCTGCGCCGTGGTCGGGCTGACACGACCGAACTGGTTGGCGCTCGGTGCCGCCAGACCCCAAATCGACCTTGCCCGGCCAACCGCCTGAGCGTTCGTTTCGTGACATGCTTTCAGCACAGCCTGCGCCACCGGATGGGACGGACAGCGCAGGCCAATGGAGTCCTGCCCGCCCGCAGCCGCAGCAGCGACGTCGTGACGCCGGTGCAGGATGAGGGTGAGCGGGCCGGGCCAGAAGGCCTGCATCAACTGACGTGCAAACTCGGGAACCTTGCTGGAAAAGTGCAGGGCGCTGGCCGCGTCAGGCACGTGCACGATCAAAGGATGGTCGGCGGGTCGGCCTTTGACCGCAAAGATCTCGCTGACTGCAGTGGCGTTGTCAGCGTCGGCCGCCAAACCGTAAACGGTTTCGGTTGGCAAACCCAGCAAACCACCAGCGCGCAGGCGCTCGACCGCGAGCGCAATGGAATCAGCAGCAGACCCGTCCAGAATCATGACCGTATTGGCAGCTCAAAGGCCTCGATGCCAAGCAGTTTGGCAGCCGCCAGCGCGATCACGCCAAGCTCGGGCACGCTGGCAGCCGTGATGGTCAGGTGCCCCATCTTGCGTCCCTTGCTGGCCCTGAGTTTTCCGTACAGATGCAGGTGTGTGCCCGGCAGCGCCAGCACCGCATCCCACGCCGGCGTCCCATCGCTGACCCACAGATCACCAAGCAGATTGAGCATGATGGCCGGGCTGTGCTGGCGCGGCTGCACCAGCGGCAAGCGGGCCAGGGTGCGAACCTGCAATTCAAATTGAGACACGTCGCAGGCGTCGAGCGAGTAGTGCCCGCTGTTGTGTGGGCGCGGCGCCATCTCGTTGACGACCAGACTGTCGTCCTGCAAAACAAAAAACTCAACGCACAGTACGCCGACATAGCCAAGTTCTTTGGCAATTTCCCTGGCGGCGGCCAACGCCTGCTGCGCCAGGGCTGGCGGCAAATTGCCCTCGTGGACCGTGCTCACCGCCAGGATGCCGGCGCGGTGCAGGTTGACCTGCAGCGGCAGATTCACCATGGCGCCATCCCAACCACGCGCAACAATCACCGAACACTCGGCCTTGAGCACCAATTGTTTTTCCAGCACACAAGCCTCGCCCTTGAGCGCCTGCCACGCCTGGGCCAATTGCTCTCGGGTTTGGACCTGAAACTGCCCCTTGCCGTCATAGCCGAGTCGCGCCGTTTTCAAGATGCCCGGCAACAAATCATCGCTGACGGCGCTCAGTTGTTCCTTCGTTTCAATCACCGCATAGGGGGCCACCGGCACGCCACAGCGCACGAAATGCGCCTTCTCGCGAGCGCGGTCCTGGGCAATTGCGACGGCCTCGGCACACGGCGCCACGGTGCGGGATGCCGCCAGTGTCATCAAAGCCTCGGCCGGTACATTTTCAAATTCAGTAGTGATGGCAGCGCAACGCTGCATCAGTTGCACCAGGCCTTGTTGATCCAGATACGGCGCCTGGATGTGATAGTGGCTGAGCAGCCCGGCCGGGCTGCTCGGATCCGGGTCCAGCACCGCTGTGAAGTAGCCCATGGCCTGCGCGGCCTGCACAAACATGCGGCCCAGTTGCCCGCCACCCATAACGCCCAGCGTCGCTGGCTGGCCGTTGACCACTGCCCCCGGCAAGAGTGTCGCCCCCACGCTCGTCGCTGCGCGTACTTCGCTGCCCCCCGCGGGGGTTAATTTC
>CAYHDD010000327.1:0-4417 GCA_964355195.1 uncultured Rhodoferax sp.
TGCGGCCTGTTTCAGGGCTTCAAGCAGTTGCGGCTTCGCAACTGGACGCCGCTCCCGGTCGCGCCCAACCAGATTGACGCCGTACTTCTGACACACGCACATCTGGACCACAGCGGTTACCTTCCCCTGCTCGCCAAGGAAGGCTACGCCGGCCCTGTTTACGCCACCAGCGGAACGCGCGACCTGTGCCGCATCCTGCTGCCCGACAGCGGACACATCCAGGAAGAAGACGCGGCTTTTGTGAATCGCCACGGCCTCTCCAAACACGAGACCGCTTTGCCGCTCTACACGCGCCAGGACGCGCTGGACAGCTTGCACCTGCTGAAGGCGGTGGAGTTCGGCATCTGCTTTCAACCCATCCCGCTATGGCGCGCAACATTCTCTGCGGCCGGTCACATCCTGGGCGCCTCCAGCATATTGCTTGAGGTGGCGGGTCGACGCATTCTTTTTTCAGGCGACCTGGGCCGTCCGAACGACCTCATCATGATGCCACCGGCCAGCGCACCGAGCGCTGATACGATTTTGATCGAGTCCACCTATGGCGACCGTGAGCACCCGCAAGAAGACGTCTTGGCCGAACTCGCCCCGGCGCTCAAGCGCCTCGCAGCAAGGGGTGGCGTGGCGGTCGTTCCTGTCTTTGCGGTGGGCCGGGCGCAAGCCCTGCTGCACGCCATTCACCTGCTGAAGCTTCAGGGCGAGATCCCAAACTCCTTGCCCGTATTTCTGGACAGCCCGATGGCCGTCCACACGACCCATCTGTTCGAGCAGCATCAAGGCCAGCACCGGCTCAGCAGCCGCGAGAGCCACGCCCTGACGCACTCGGCCACCATGGTCAACAGCACCGAAGAGTCGCGCGCACTGGCCACACGCCACGGCCCGATGGTGATTCTGTCGGCGAGCGGCATGGCCACCGGAGGTCGGGTCTTGCACCACCTCGCGCATTACGCGGGCAACCACCGCAACATGATCATCCTGACCGGCTATCAGGCCCCCGGTACACGCGGTGCCACCCTGGCCAGTGGTGCCAAGTCGGTGCGCATCCATGGGCGCGATGTAGAGCTCAACGCCGAGGTGGTGCAGTTGCAATCGGCATCGGCGCACGCTGACGCCAACCAACTGCTGGCTTGGCTGAGGACGATGTCACAAACCCCCGACCAGGTCTACGTGGTGCACGGTGAACCGGCCGCCGCCGACGAACTTCGCAAGCGCATCAAGAACGAGTTGGGCTGGCGTGCCATGGTGCCCGAACACGGCTCCACCTGGCCCAGCTGATGCGCCGTGATCAGAGTTTGCCGTCAATTTTTTGAGTTCGCTGCTGGCACGCGAGTGCTGATCATCTCTCTGGCCGGGGTGTTGCTGCTGGGCTTGCTGGTCTTTCCGTCGTTGCCCATCGGCGGCGAAATGATCGACCTCAAGCTCAATTACAGCCTGTCCGACATCCACGTCTCGATGCTGCAGTACGGCAGCGATGGCCGCGCCATTTACGCAGTTGCCAGCGCGACCCTCGACACCCTATTCCCGGCACTTTATGTGAGCTTCTTTTGCGGCTTGCTGTACCGCTTTCGACCGCGCGAGCGTCTCTGGGTGCTGGCCTTCATTCCGCTCATCGCCGGCCTCTGGGACCTGTGTGAAAACGCCCAGATCATCACCCTGCTCCTGCAATACCCCGACATCTCGGCCACCCAGGTCAAAGTGGCCTCTTTCTTTACGACCAGCAAACATGTCATGAGCGCCATCTACGAGTTGATGGCTGTGGTGTACCTGCTGATTTACCTGGGCCGCCGCCTGCGTTCTCTGTGAACCGGCCGTGGCGGGGGCTACGCATTCGTCATGAACGGCCGTTTTGTACGCGAGACAAACACTCATCCTGTAAAGTGGGTGACCGCGAGGACATCATGCAGTCTATGGTTCGTTCACTGAGCAAGTAGTCCTGGTCGCACAGGACCCAAGCTCGTTGTACTGGCATGAACAAAGTCGTGTCGTAGCAAACTCTTTCGGCGCCTACTTGTTTCTGCACGCTCAGGCGCAGCTCGCGCCCTACATCGGTCGGGTCTTGTTGCTATCGCCCATCATCGGCGAATTTTCGAACGACGACACCAGGATGAGTTTCATCCCTCCGCGGGCCGGCAAGTTATTGGAGCTCGCCGCCAGCGGGAGCTATCCAGTTCCCACCCGGTGTGAAATTCATGTGGGGGAACAAGACTGGCAGAGTAATCCCAGCAAAGTCATCGAACTTGCCGGGCACTTGGGCCTGGAGGTGACGGTTGTGCCGAACGCCGGTCACATGCTGGGCAAGAATTATGAGGTCGGTCTATTGGACAGATGGCTACCGGAAAAAGCGTGATGACCAATCAAGGTCTTTGACCGATGCCAAGCCAATTGCAAACACCGGTCTCAACCGCTCGGATTTGAGCATCTGACAAAGCGCCAACTTTACGAACCAGCCACGCGATTGGAATTGTCACCAGACCCTGGGCATCAAATGCGCCAGGTTTCAGAAAACCAACCGGAACTATGACTTCAAAGCGTGACCCGCGCACGCTGGTTGTGTGCGGCACCAGTGTGATGATGGATCGGTCGTTGTCGTCAGGTGGGACACTGAGCACCAAGCAAGGCCGGATTTTTGCGGTCATCCCAAGATCAACCAGCCACACTTCGCCGCGCGGCGGTGCCTTCAATTGGGTGCCTCGCGCCGATCAAGCTCTAGAAATACGGCATTGGCGGCACGACGCATCTGCTCATCCGAAGGTGGTTTATAAGGAATTTCAATTGGCAGGCGCAACAGGCTAACCAGCACCTCCTTTTGCGCTTTACGCGGGAGCGTGCCAAATGCAGAAAGCAATTGTTGAGCGGCATTGGTCATTGTTGAATTTTAGCCTCCAAATCTTGCAGCCCATCCGATGCTACAGAGCAGCAACAACCAGCCTTACCTCGCACAGACCGCAAAGAATTTCGGCGTCGACTGCCGCCCAGGCCCTGGTCTCGCACTGGGGGCAACTGAATTTGAAGCGTGTGGGTGGCTTCTTGGGTGGTGGTGACCAGACCGAGGGCTTTCCTGCCACTTGGCTTGGCAAGACCGCTACCGGAGCGGGAGTCATCTCGATCTTGACACCGGCGGCTTCAAGGGCGCGCTGATGCGCAACTTGCGATTCGGGCTTGGCGGGGGCGTGTCTGTCAAGCCAAGGCAGGTTGAACCCTTGTGTCAGCAATTCACGGCAAGCCGGCAGAAACGGACCCTCTGGCAGGATGTAGTCACTCATCGAGCGCCCGGTCTTGCGGCCACCAGGCAGCCCGGTATGGGATGGCTGCAAACCGAGGGACACCATCTTGTCGGCCCACTCCCGGTTATGCGGGTTGGAGGGGCTCGGTGTTCCGGCATGGTTCTGCCAGTGATGGGCCATCTCGTGCACCAGGGTGGACATCACGGCTTCAATCGGCTGCAGGGTGAAGAACCCAGGGTGCATTCCAAGTTCGTCAAGCACTTTGCCATCGGGCGAGATGAACCGACCGGCATGGTGGTAGCCATAGACCCTGCTTGCCGACCGCAGTGTAAGCAGGCAGTGAGGCAGTCGTCCGCCAAACAGCCGCGCATTGAAATGGTCAAAGGCTGCCTGCATGGCGGTATAGAGTGTCAAGGTGGGGCTGTTCATGTTCGCATTTTGATCTTTGCGCGAATGAGCGCCACCAAAAGGTTCAGTCCGGCGTGGCTACAGCGCTTCAACACCGGATAACGGGTGACCCAAACCGCCAGCTTCGGGCCGTTGCGCCAGTACCAGTCGATGAACTTGCGGCCACCCTCTGTGTGCGCAAGGTAACCATCCCGCCAGGCACGCAGAAACCGTACGTTGGGGTGATCCGCGTCGCCATAGGTCGCCGTGGCGACAAAACATAGCTGGCGTGTTCGATCTGGTAATGGGCATCGTCCAGCAGCTTGCGCAGCTCGACAGAAATCTTCAGCCAGTCGACGCCGATGTTCTTGTCGGACTTTCGGAACTCACCGGCCCACTTCCAGGTTTCGCCGAACATCTGCTTGTGCAACTGGCGCACGAAGGCATCCCTCAAAATTTCCTTACGCTGTTTTCGTGCCCAGGCTTCGCCGTGAACAATGTTGAGCTGCTCCCACTCGTTCAACTCACCCTGCGTGTTGATGTGGTCGGGAATCAGGCTGGCGAGTTCGTCGGCATCGAGCGGGGTGGCGCCGCTCGGATAGTCGAGATTGACAGCCATGTCTCTACTTACCCTCGCGCCACAGCTCGCGCCGGGAGCCTCTTAACAGGCTCGCAGCGAGATCGCGCGTCTGCTTGGTGGCGGTATTTTTTGACGTAGCCTGGGCTTCGAGCGCCATGCTGTGGCTGACGGCGGCCATGCGATGGTGGGCCAGCGCAGCGGCACGCGATTCCAGCCTGCCTGCCAGCGG
>CAYHDD010000328.1:0-4407 GCA_964355195.1 uncultured Rhodoferax sp.
GTCTTGCGGCGTTGAATTTGCATGGCAGCCGCATGCTTGCATCTGGAGCGAGCTTGCGCCATCGAACGCCATCGGTTGAGGGTCACTGCGAGCTGGCGATCCGGCTGGGGCCCTGGCCCGCCGCTCGCCACGCGGCTGCGGTTCCTGCAGGTGTGGCCCAGCGTACGTTGGACAGGGCACCCATGCGGCTGGCAAAGCTCTCGATCTGGACGATGCCATCGCTGGAGGTGCTGGCGTTAGCAGCATCCGACACCGTGAGAGTGAAGGAATCCACCATCCCGGTGGCGCTGTAGACGGGTGCCGTGTAGCCCTGCACGAGTTGAGCGGCCAATGCTTCGGCGCCTGCCAGCGAGCGCGCCCCACCGCCTACGGCAACCAGACTGGCGCTCGGGTCATGGGCTTGCCAGTCGGCGCTGCTGCGGGGTTGCCACAAGCCGCTGCTGAAGTCTTCTGACCCAGTGCTGTGGCTGCCGGTGCGCACGATGCCCCACAGGCTGGCTGCCTGCCAGCTGTAGCCGTCGGTGCCGAGCCTGGCCGCGCGCACCGTGTCCAGGTCGCTGACCAAGACGCCCGACAACAGGCCGGTGGGTGTACCACCCAAAGCAATGATCCGCTGCGCAGCGGCAGTCCGGTCCGTTGCGCTGTGTACATGCACGTCCCACTCCACGCCCAGGGCGCTCAGTGTGCGAATGATTTCTCCCGCGCGCGGCTCGCCAGTGAGCCAACCCACGTCTGCTCCAATGGACCAGCGCATGCCTGTGCTCTGGTTGCCAACTTTGCCGGCATTGACAGCGCGCTGAAAGAAGCTCAGCAGCTTGTCGGGGTCGGGCCAGCGGGCTGGCGAGGTTTCGATGTGCATGGTCCCAGACACGTACAGCAGAGGCACAGCAGGCGCCGCTGCCAGAACGGCACCCATGCCTTTTGCGTTGGCACTGGCAACGCGGCTGCGGTTGTTTTTGGCCCATGCAAGCGCGCCTTCATACAGAGTCCATTGCGCTTGCATGTCGGCCTCACTCTTGAGGCCAGCAAGCGTGGCGGTGTTCCAGGGAGGGCGCCGGGGGGCGTTGATGTAGGTGGTGGTCCATGCCGAAGCCAACGCGAAGAAATCGTTGTCATGCATCTTGACCCCGACGACGTACGGGCTCGCCGCTCCCGATGTACTGTGGGCGGTCGCAAAGGCGGCTTCGATCAGGCTGGAGGCCGACTGAGCGGGAGACTGAAACAGCAGCAGGTCGAAGTGCTCAGGTCGCACATACAAGCCCATGGCGGTGGTGCCCAGATTGATGTAGGGTGCCGCGTGCGAAATGGTCATGCTTGCGCCCAATTCGCGAAAAACCTGGGACACCGGGCTGTAGAGAGCAGCATCGGTCTGAAAGGCGGCAATCACCGGGTTGTTGCCGGTGAGTTGCTTGAGCCGCAAAAAACCGCCCGTGCTGGTGCCGGGCAGGCCGGTGGTCAGGTCGGTAACGTGGCTTTCATAGCTGCGGATTTGACTGAGCTGTTCGCTGGCTGCGAGGTTGGTCAGGCCAGACCAGTCAGAATAGCCGACGTAATACGGTTTGGGTGGCCGAATGTGGTAATTGAGTGCCACATAGGGGGATGCCAGCAGCCGTGTCATCAGGGCTGGGTAGCTCGACTCGAAACGTGACAGCATCGTATCGGTCAGATAGATGTCGACCGGTACTTGGTAGCTTTCGTGCAGCGTGATCACGCGCTCGACCGTTTCGGCACTGCGTTCGGGATAGGCAAAATCCTGTACGTTGAGGGTAAAGACCAACCAGTCTCCAGCGCTTGCTGCAGGGGACGACACAATGGCCACTACAGCCGATACGGTATTTGCGGGGTCAGAACTGTAAGCAAGATTGGCCTGCGCCTGGTTGTTGTAATTTATTGCGGCAACGCCGTAGGTCGCATCAGCTTCCAGACCGGCCAGAAGATTGGTCATGTTCAAGATCACCTGTCCACGCAGGGTGGGATAGACCGAGAAGACTTGCTGGACTGCGTCCAAAAGAACGGAATACTCGCTCTCACCTTTGGAATTTTTGGCTGGCACGGTGGCCGCAGTGACAGCGAGGTTGTCAAGCACAAGTTTGGCCAGTCCAGCGTGGCTCGTGCCAGAAAAATTGCTTTCCAATTGCCGGGCGAAAGCGCCAGCATCGGCGTTCGCTTGCGTGATGTACTGTAGCAGGGCCGCATTGCCGGGTGCCTTGCCGTACAAGGCTTGGTACATGTGAATCACGACACCGCTCGCACCCGACACCGTGGCCGCCTTGACGACAGGGCGCGGGATGCCGGCCTTGATGACAGGCTTGGCGGGCGATGGGACGGGCTGATCTGCGCCCCCGCATGCCGCCAGCGCGAGCGCCGCAAGCAGCAGCAGTGACCATCGCCTGAGCGCCTGGATCCAGGAGTGTGTGTTCATCATCGTCTCCACTGTTGATCGTGACGACCGGTGCCAGGTGGCATCAGTAGAGCGCGACTGCAATCAAAGAGTGTGGCGCAATTATGGACCGTTTGGTAGCCCGGCTTGTGGCAGCCTGGCCAGTCTGACAGGGCCTGGCAGCGCCTCGGACTTTGGCGCACCCACGTTCAAAGGCCGACAGGCTGCTAGACCAGGGAGCAGGCGACCTGAGTGTCACTGTTGAGTGCGCGCAGTTCAGGTCGGGTCTCGGCGCAGAGCGCATGCGCCTTCGGACAGCGCGTGCGAAAGGCACAGCCCGAAGGTGGGTTCATTGGCGAGGGCAGGTCACCTTGCAGCAACTGCACGGTCTTGTTGCGCTCCTGGCGCGGATCGGGCAGCGGAATGGCGCTCAGCAGGGCCTGCGTGTAGGGGTGGCTGGGCTGGCGGTAAATCGCGTGTTTGTCGGCCAGTTCCATGGTGCGCCCGAGGTACATCACCATGACGCGCCGGCTGATGTGTTTGACCACCGCCAGGTCGTGCGCGATGAAGACCAGCGCCAGCCCCAGGCGCGCCTGCAATTCTTGCAACAGGTTGATGATCTGGGCCTGAATCGAGACGTCCAGCGCTGATACCGGCTCGTCGCAGATCACCAGTTTGGGCTCCAGCACCAGGGCGCGTGCAATGCCGATGCGCTGGCACTGGCCGCCCGAGAATTCATGCGGGTAGCGGTTGATCTGCTGCTCCGTCAGGCCGACTTCGGCCATGATGGCCCGCACCTTCTTCAGCACCTCGTCGTTGGGCATGTGGGGGTAGTGTGTGCGCAGCGGCTCGGCGATGATCTGGCCAATGGTCATGCGGGGATCGAGTGAAGCCAACGGGTCCTGAAAGATCATCTGCACGTTCTTGCGCACACCGTGCCAGACCTGTGCACTGGCACCGCGCAGTTCCTGGCCTTGCCAGACAATGCTGCCGGCAGTGGCCGGTATCAGGTTGAGCATGGCGCGCGCCAGGGTTGACTTGCCACAGCCCGACTCACCCACAATGCCGAGCGTCTCGCCCGCTGCCACGTCAAACGAGACGCCATCAACTGCCTTCAACCAGCGCGATGGCGCCCACGGCCAGGGTGAGTCGCCGTGCATTTCAAAATGCACCTGCAAATTGCGAATTGACAGCAGGGGTAGGGTCACCGGAGTACCTTCGTGCTGCGCACTGCGGTGCGAGTTTGCTTGGGGCGGCCCGGCGCGGCACTCACTGGAGTACCTTCGTGCTGCGCACTGCGGTGCGAGCTTGCTTGGGGCGGCCCGGCGCGGCACTCATACGCCAAGTTCCTGCGCGTGCTGCAGCACTTCAGCGGCGCTCTTGTGGCATGCACGTAGCCGCTCGGGCGCCTGCGCATCGGCATTTAGGTTGGGACGCCTGGTGACGCAGTGTGCTTCGGCTAGTACGCAGCGTTCGCTGAACGGACAACCTGGCGGCAATTGCGCCATATTGGGCGGTGCACCCTGAATCGCTACCAGCGCCTGTGCGCTTTGATCGAGCCGCGGAATGGCACCCAGCAGACCGACCGTATAGGGATGGCTGGGGCGGTAGAAGATCGACTCGGCACTGCCTTGCTCCATGACGCGGCCACCGTAGAGCACCATGACTTCGTCGCACAGACCTGCCACCACACCGAGGTCGTGCGTGATCAGGATGATGGCCGTGCCATGGTCACGCTGCAATTCGCGCATCAGGGCGATGATCTGCGCTTGCACCGTCACGTCCAGCGCCGTCGTCGGTTCGTCGGCGATCAGCACGTCGGGTTCGCACAGCAAGGCCATGGCAATCATCACGCGCTGGCGCATACCGCCCGAAAACTCGTGCGGGTACATGCCAATGCGTCGCACGGCCTCTGGGATCTTCACCGCGTCGAGTGCGGCGATGGCGCGCGCGCGCGCCGCCGAGCGCGTCAACCCCTGGTGAAACTCCAGCACTTCGGTCATCTGGCGCTCGACTGTCAAATAGGG
>CAYHDD010000329.1:0-1661 GCA_964355195.1 uncultured Rhodoferax sp.
GGACGCGAACTTCAAAGCCCAGGTGGGTCAGCAGACCGCACAACTCGTCAAAGCCGATGTTGGCGTCCGATGTGCCCCGGAGCAGGCGCAGCAGAAGTTTTTCGAGTTGGGTCATGGCTATTGCTGCCGCAGTGCAGCCATCTTCAGTTTTTTGCGCTCATCTTTGCCCCAGGGGGCGACTGCCTTCGGCAACCAGGCCTCGATCATGTCTGCCAGCAAAGTCCTGTCGCTCTGTGTCCATTCGATACCCGTCAACGCCAGCGTCACCAGTTTGCTGGCATCCTGAAACAAACAAGTTTTGCCAATATCCGGTGCCTGCATTTTGTAGTTGCCGTGTGGCGGTAGGTGGCTGGCCCAGTCTTCACACTTCTGGCGAAGTGTTTCGATCAGTTTGTCTTGCTCACTCATGCTCTTCAGTGCCTGTGCGCGTTGTTCGGCGGCGAACTGTTCGGCCTGTTTGGCGGCCTCACGCGCGGCCGTTTGCATGGCCATTTCAGCTTTTCGCGTGAAGGCGACCAGCTTGTCGGCTTCAAACTGATGGCGCAATTTGGTCATGTCGGGACGGCCTTGGGACTGGGTATCGCACCAGGCCTTAAGCTGAGGCAGATCGTCTTCCTGCGGATCGATTTCCACCACAGCCCAGCCGAAGGGGAGGAGGTATTTTTGATCGTTCTCGTTTTCGGAGGCTAGCCACACGGTTTTGGTGTTGTCTTGAATCACGGGCGGCTGGCCTTTGCCTTGCATGATCTTGATTTGCGCCACGCCGTCGCCGGACAGGGTTTTGCTTTCAGCTCCACCGTAACGGCCCAGACGGATCAGGAAGGCATCGCCGTGATCGAGTCTTTCTGCCAAGTCGCCAGCCAATAGAGCTTCCAGCGATTGCTTCCATGCGGGGTTGACGAGCCCGCGCCCTTCCAGCACGCTCAATTCACGCCGCAAGCGGATTTGGTTATAGGTGTTGGACTGTTTTGCAATCTTCCGCAAGTCGTTGGGGCGTAGCGCCGGGGCTGGCGTGGTCTTGCCGTCCTGATGCGGGTCGAGCGACGGCAACACAGCATCGGCCACAAACGCCCGGTACTGCCCATGCAGGATGCACTCCTTGCGCGCGGCGATACCCTTGGGTTGAAGTTCTTGCCCGTCTTTGATGATCAACTTCTTCTTGCGGTTGACGGCAAACATGATGCGCGTTGCAGGTGCTTGCATTGGCATCAAATCAGCTACTTTCAAAAGCCGCAGCGGGCTGGTGGCAAAGTCGCCTTGGAACAAACGGCTTTCAATCACATCGCTTTTGGCAGCGCCGCGCCGATCCATTTCCTCTTGACGGGTGACGCGCTGGTGCTGGTTAAGGTCGTCCAATATGGCGGTACGAATGGCACCTTTGAAGCTGCTGCCCGGAATGAAAGGGTTGCTCGCTCGCCCGGTGTGCATGGTGCGCTCGATAAAGAGCTGGTTAAACACCATGTTCCCACTGGCTTCGACATTTGCCGCGCGCCCTACCCGCTGTTCATAGACCGTCGCGACGCCGATACTCACGGGGATCAGCGTATCTGCTTGGGCCTTGAACTCCTGCGCGTTGTCTTTGAAAAATCGCTGAACAGCCAACAGTGCCGCTCTGTTGGCGGCGTCCATGAGTTTGCCTTTTTGCAATTCGTTCAGCACAG
>CAYHDD010000329.1:1671-4401 GCA_964355195.1 uncultured Rhodoferax sp.
ACGGCGCGGCTCGGGTCAAACCCATACAACACCCCGTCATCAATCACATAGTTGGTTGGCTCAAAGTCTTCCCCGCAACCAATGTGAATGGGCGACAGCGGTGTCAGCGCCAGGCGGTAGGTTTTCAGGAAGGTGTTCATGCAGCGTTCTCCACGGTGCGGTGGATGGCGACCACGGGCGTGTAGCCCTGTTGCACGGTTTCAGGCATGGACAAGGACACGGGGTTTTCAGTACCGCCCAAGCCTTGGCCGATGAAAGTGCGGGTAGCGTCAATTTTCTCCGGCCAGAACACACTGCCCGCCTTGGCCAGCAGCACCGGGCGTTTGAAAGGTTGGCCGGACTGCACTGCCGCGTCGCCATGGCGACCGAAGCGGGTGGCGACCTGGTAGGTGCTGCGCACCGGGCAAAAGCCCTGTCCTTGCGGCGCGCAGGGGCCAAGGGTGAGGTAACCGTTGGCGGCTGCACTTGCGGTCCAGCTGATGGCACTTGCCGTGCCAACAAGTTCAAACTTGCCCAGGCCAATGCTGGCATCGCGCCCAAAGCCGACCGTGCCCATGTACGTCAACGCAGCGCTCAGTTCGGCAGAGGTCAGCCGTGATTCATTCAGCACCACATAGAGATCAAAGCGCATGGCCGGGTGAAACCAGATTTGCGGCATGGCGTAGGGCGCAAACTGGCCCTCACCGGTGGTGCCAGTCTGGCGATTGATGGTGTTGTGGGGCTGGGCGCGCTCGGTTCGCGGGGCCACTTCACCATCGCTTTGCGCGCTGGACTGCCAAGTAGCGAAGGGGGTGCCCAGTGCGGCAGTCGGCAACCACTTTTTCCTCTTCAATATTTTGCGGTCGGTGTCGGCTGACTGCTGCCACAGGCCTGACGGCACGCTGGGCAGTGGCACATAACCAGCAGGTAGCGCATCGGACACAACGACAAACGGCTGGCCGCTGGTGTAGCCCTGAAGCAACTCATTAAGGCGCGCATTGCCAAACTGGTGGCGCAGCGTCCAGCACAACTGGCCAAACAGTGTGTCACCCGCCAGCGGCGTGCCGAATGCGCTTAAGGGGCGCAGGGTGTAACGGTAGGTCTGCATCGGCTGCAAGCCTCTATCGTGCGGCGTTTTCAAACGGTTTGACGGCATCAAAGCGGGCTTGGCAGTCAGCATCGTCGATCTTCAGACTGACAAACTTAACCTTGCCGTAGCCGCGAGAACCGGAGCCGCCCACGCTGTCTAGCTCCAACAGCTTCAAGCCTTGCAGCACCGTCGCTATCAGCTCGTCGCCATCACCCGTGAGTTTCTTGATCGACAGGCGAAAGTCAAATTGCGCACCGGCCGGTACGCGCTCGGTTTGGCGCGGGTGCTCGGCCACGCCAGAGATGCGGTTGATGCGGTTTTCGCTTTTCACTTCGGTGAGCGAAAAATTGTCTTCGCGGACTTGGTCTTCCCATTCCTTTTTGAGGCTGCAGTCCCAGAACGAAATGCGGGTCGGACCGATTTTGCCCATTTCTTCAACACCCACTTTGTCGCCACCGCTGATGCCGAAAAGTTGCAGGATATGTTTGACTTCGGTCTGAGTTGTACCGCTGGCTTTCTCATAATCCTTCCAGCCAAGCGCCTCTTCCTTGACCGCACCACTGCGCCACTCCAGCAGGCTGCGCATCTTTCCCTTCAGGCTGGAGCCGGGAATGTAGGGCGACTGGGTGTGCGGGTGCTTGATGACGGTGTTGTCGACTCCGCCGATGTGCATTTCGCTGTCGCCTGCGCCAATGCGCAGGCCGGTGACGAGTTCAAGCGTGGCGGTGATGGTGGTGATGGCGGTGAGTTGTGGCATGACTTATTTCTCCTGAGCTTTGTAGAAGCCCATGAAGGCTTCCATGAACAATTTGGCGTGCTTGAGGGTTTCGGCGTCTGTGATCTGGCGAATGAGGTGCGAGAACATCTGCTCGAAGCATTCATCTACGTGACCACGTCCCCTGGCGTACGCCACTTTGGCATTCATCATCTTGACGAAGGGTGCGAGTTCTGTGTACCTGGCTGCTTTTGCATCTTTGGTGCGCTCAAGTTGCACTTTGTCAAACCACATCACCAGTTCGTCGTAAAACTTCCGCAACTGGGCTGACTCATTGACTTTCCGACCTGCTTTTGCGTCGAAGACCCTAGCCGCTTTTTCCTGTGCAATATCTGCAAACAGATTTTCGGACAACGGCGCGGCTAGCTTGATGTCGCCTACCGAGATAGTGGGCTGAGGGGCGGCTTGCCGGTCGTTGCTCCAGCCCTGCTGACGAAGTGCGTTTCTGTCACCGTAGTTTGTTGCCATGCCGATTGCTCCTTAGCGTTGACGATAGAAATGGTTGAAAAGTGGAATCCGGAACTGGCGACCAAGCCGGGCAATGCCTTTTTCTCCAAGCTGCTCGGCCAAATCTCTTTGCGCCGTGGGTCGCACGTCATGCGGAAGCTTGTCCACCACATAGCGTCGCGTGCGGTAGGCAAAGCGGCTGCGCCACATGGCGTGCTCAGGGTTGGTTTTGTCGCTGGCCAGGTGAATGAGCTGCATCAGACCGTAGACATAGCCGGTGGACAGGTCATAGCTCTCACGGACGCGCTCCAGCTGCTCTTGCGCCACCTGCACCTTGTCCCAGTCAGGCCAGCGCACACGCTCATTGAATAGCATCAGCGCGTTTTTGTCGGTGCCTTTGGCTGCGCTTAAAGCCTCTTCCGCCTGAGTGGCCAATGCG
>CAYHDD010000330.1:0-4393 GCA_964355195.1 uncultured Rhodoferax sp.
GCCTCTCCTCGGGCACGCCCGACGGCGCCGCGGTGGTGCGATCGTCGCGCGCCCTTCGAGCAGAAAGTCAAGACAGGAAAGCCCGGAATCTCCTGGATGCACCCCTTGAACCGGTTGACTCAACTGCATCTGGTCGCCCAGCAGCACGATGTTCTTGGCGCTGGTAGCCATAGGAACCAGCAAGCCCAGCCCGACCTGGCCAGCTTCGTCGACAAAGAGGTAGTCCAACGCCTGATTCAAGTCGGGATCAGAAAAAAGCCATGCTGTACCAGCGATCAGTTGGTAAGTCGAACCCGTCAAGAATTTGTTCTCCCAGACATCGACGACAAACCTTCCCTTCACCTGCTGGGACGGATCCGTTTTGCTTGATTTCTTGGCACCCCTGAATTCAAACCCATCGGCCAGGGCAGCTTCTTCAACGGCCTCAAGCAAGTTGATGATCGCCTTGTGGCTGTTGGACGACACCCCCACCCGCTTGCCAGCCCTGAGCAACGCCAGAATAACCCGCGAGCCGGTATAGGTCTTGCCAGCTCCCGGAGGGCCTTGAATGAACAGATAACTGTGGTCGAGCCGTGCCACCGCAGAGGCAATTTGCGCCAAAGTCGCATCTTCCGGCACCAGCGGCGTCCTCGTTGCATGGCCATGAAGTCTGGGCAGTTCGCGCGTCAGCAGGGCGTCAATCGCCGGGTGGCTGCGGCGACCGTTCGCGCCCGGGCCTGCGATCAGTGAGTCTGCATACCGCAAAAGTGCATCTTGTAAAACCTTGTTATTGATGGCTCGATTCAAGCCGATGTCGATCGGCCCGGCTGGAAGCGTGTGACGGTTGCTTACTTTGAAACTTGCTATGCAGTTTTCTTCATCAACGATCAGATCGCTTAACGGAATCAAGGTATCCACATGCACGCAGGGGTCCCCCGTCTTCAACTTCACTTCCTGCTCTGGATAGCGCAGGGTGTGGCGTGTGGAACGGGCTTCCGCGCAGGGTGCGTGAACACTCTGGTGTAGGCCAGCGATGCAGTCCGGGTTTTCAAACCGATCCTCGGCATTCATGGCCTGGCGGTCAAATATCGCCCACCATTCGGGTTTGGCCGCACGTCGATGAAAATCGAGCAACTGGTACGCAAGGACCCTGTGCCGCTCGGCAATGCCCCAAGAGTTCTCATCCTCAGGCAGGGTGCCAATCAATTGCTCCCGGTAAGTCATCAGTCGGCGTTCTGCGTCATTGACTTCGTCGCTCGGCTCATGATTTTCGGTGCTGTCTTGCTTGCCGTATTCAGCCCAGGGCAAATCGGTAGGCCGCAGTTTCAGCAACCACTGTTGGAGTTTGAAGGTGGACCGAACATCGTCTTCGTTGTAGTCGGCAATGGACTGGAGCAGCGCACTGTCCTGCGTCTGCTTCCACTTTTCGTAATAGACGATGCTCGCTCCTGCGCTGGTGACGTCGCCCGCGCGTGCTTGCAAATAGAAGTGCTCAATGTTTTTGATGGAGTAGGCTGGCTCTGAGACACGAATGGCTTCTCGCACCACCTGGTACAGGTCAACCATTTTGTGTTCGCGCAACAGCTTGTCAACCTCGGTTTCACGGGTGCCGTGCAGCCCCATCAGTTTCTTGAGCGCCGTGACTTCATAGGGTGCGTAGTGGTAAATATGCGCACCCGGATTGCGTGTCAGATGTTCGGTCACAAAATCCATGAAGTTCTCAAAAGCGACGCGCTCTTGAGCGCGGCTATGTGCCCAGAAGGGTTTGAACTGCGGCTTGCCCGTCTCAAAGAAATACAGGCCAAACAAATATTCCAGACCGCCCTCTTCAAGCGGGTTGCCTTCCATGTCGAAAAAAAGATCAGCGCCGCTTGGTGCGGGCATACGTGCAAAACCACGTGGCCCGGACGCAGGCGGTGCCAGCGGGTCCGGCTCGATGAGCTCCACGATGCCTTTGCCGGTTTGGCGGGCACGCAGTTGCAGGCTGGCCTGATGGCGCAATCGGGCAATTATGGGGGCCGGTATTTTCGGAATCTTCCTGGTGGGTTTGAGATTGGCCAATTTTGAAAGAGTGCCAATACCCGCAGCTTCCAACCTTCGGATGTGAACTTTGAGAATGTTGGCCACCTGGCTCAGATGGTCGTCAGCGAGCCAGCGCGATGCGCACAGTTCCCGCCAGTGGCATAGCTCGCAGTGATCGCAGGGGGATGGATAGGTTTTGCTGTCTTGCGTACCCGTGACCCGTTCAAGGAAACGTGCTTTCAGGCGCGCATAGTAATGCGCGTAATCGGCTACCCTGAACGCCACCTCGCGCTTGTTGCCCAGGACAACGTGCATGAGCTGGGGCGGCGTACCCTGGATGCCAGTCAGCAAGTCGGAGTAATAGGCGAGCTGGATGATGAATTTGCCCTTGGCGCTGCGCGCGAGTTTGGTGTCCAGAACTTCGTAGCTGTACGAACCGAGCGTTGAGGGGGTTTCAACCCGGCGTAAAAAATCGGCGTAACCCAGGAACGGGTCCTCCAGAAAAGTTGCCTGAAAGATGATCTCGATGCCATCCCGCATCGCTTGAAGTGTTGCGCTGTGGCGTACGTTCCGGTCGTTTTCTACGGCAGCAATGTCTATGAAACTTGGGTGTTTTTCACGCAGTTGGTTGACGTATGCAGCCTCATGGGCAAACCCCTTGTCCTGGATCAGTTTGGCCTGCTCGTCATCCTGGGTTTTTTGAAGCGGGGTATCAAGGTTTTGCAGGTCGAGCGCAGTGAGATGCCCGCATTCCAGAAAATTCACCAAATCAGTGGCTGAATACAGGATGCCGAGAGGTGTTGTTTGCATAAAAGTATTTTCACTCCCATGTGGATTCTTGAGCTAAAAAATCGATCATCAATCGCATAGGGCTCAAGGCGTAAGCCCGCAGAAGGCGGTCAACGTGGATATTGCTGGACATGCATCCAGCTTGACAGGCTCACGTGGTGATCGCGGTCGGGATCACAATGGGCGCATTGAGGCGATCAGAGAAACAACATGGCACTTGAGGTACTTACAAATGATCAAAGACAAAGCGTACTGGAACATGCACCGAATCATGGAAAGAGTCCTGACGTGGTGTGACTCCGAGACCGTGAACCTACCCCTTGCCCCTCCTCCATCTCAGACATCCGAAGTACGTGTGCGAAGTACTTCTATCATGACCCCGAACGGCAGGATCATCCGCATCATAAGGAAGCCCTCTAGTGAAATGTGACCCCTCACCTAGCGCGGGTCAATATCGGTACCTTGCCGCGTTCGGGCGAATGAGAAACGGGCCTATGATTCAAAAAATACAAAACGATTGACATGAGCGAGGCCGAACTACTGCAAATACTCGAACGCGGCGAAGACAGCCAGCACCAGTTCAAAAGCGACATCACCAACGCTGACGCACTGGCCGCGGGGTTGATCGCGCTTGCCAACAGTGCCGGCGGCGACTTGTACATCGGTGTGGCTGACAACGGCCAAGTCAGTGGGTTGACTGCCGCAGATGTGGCACGGCTCAACCAGTTGCTCTCCAACGCCGCATCGCAAAACATGCGCCCACCTATCAACCCACAGTCCGCCAACATTCAGACCGCGCAAGGCCTGGTGATGCAAGTCAGTGTGGCGGAAGGCCTGGCTAAACCCTATATGGACACCCAAGGCCGCATCTGGGTGAAAAGTGGTGCTGACAAACGCCACGTTACCGCGCGGGAGGAAATGCAGCGGCTGTTTCAGCAATCCGGGCTATTGCAAGCAGATCAGGTTCCGGTGCGCGATGCCACCATGGCCGACATTGACGAGCGCACTTTTGCCCGCTACTTTGAGCGCCGCTACAAGCAAACCACGGAACAAACTGGTTTGGCGCTACCGGCCTTATTTGAAAACCTCAAGCTGGCAAGCGGCGGCGTGCCCAACCTGGCCGGTGTCTTGCTGTTCGGCAAAAATCCGCAGCGGCACCTACAGGTTTGCATCATTGCTGCCGTTTGCTTTCCGGGTACCAAGCTTTCCGACAACCGTTACCTCGACAGCGAAAACATCGAAGGCTCACTCGAAGAGCAATACCAGCGCGGCCTGGCCTTCATCAAACGCAACCTGCACCATGTGCAGGGTAATCAAGGTTTTAACAGCCTGGGCCAGCTTGAAGTACCAGAAGAAGCATTTGTGGAGCTGCTGGTCAATGCGCTGGTGCACCGGGACTTTTTCACCAACGCTACCGTCCGGCTCTTTGTGTTTGCCGACCGGGTGGAGATCATCAGCCCCGGTCATCTGCCCGACAGCCTCACCTCCGAACAGATTCGCGCCGGAACCTCCAACCGCCGTAACAAGGTGCTGGCCGAGCACGCCGCGCACATCCTGCCGTATCGCGGCCTGGGCACCGGCATCCCAAGGGCGCTGGGTGCCT
>CAYHDD010000331.1:0-4380 GCA_964355195.1 uncultured Rhodoferax sp.
ACTTGGACAGCAGGACCCGGATGTGCATCTTGTAGGCCTTGGTCTCCAGGTACTCGAAGAAGCGCTTGATGCCAAACCAGTGCTGCTTCCACTTGCCCTTCCAGTGCGGCGAGCCGTTTATGACCCATTGCTGCTGCTCGGGGGTCAGCCGGGTCCAGGCGGTGTCGCGTGGGATGCCCTCTGCCTCCGCGTGGCGCATCAAGTCAGCCTGACACTCTGCCCAAGCCGGCGTTTGCATCGGTTTCACCGCGCCGGCGCGCAGGGTCAGCTTGGGATTCGGGATCACCAGATCGTAGTCAACGCCGATGACGCGACCGAAACCACGGCAGCTTTCGCAGGCGCCGACCGCCGAATTGAAGGAAAACATCGAGGCCAGTGGGTCGGCATAGCGGATGTCGCTCTCCGGGCAATGCAGGCCGGTGGAGAACTGCCAGACGTCGGCGTCCCCTGCGTAGACCGCCATGCGTCCACTGCCGTGTTTGAGCGCCACTTCGATGGCTTCCAACACACGGGCACGCTCTGCGTTGCCCAGGCGAAAGCGATCGGCCACCACGTCGAGAACCTTGCGCTTTGACCCCAATTCCGACCCCACCTCGCGTTGCGCCTGCACCTTGGTGAAGCCACTGACCGACAGCCATTGCTCGATTTCTTCCGGAGTCGTGCTGGCGGGCAACTCCACCGGAAAGGTGACCGCAAGACGCAAGTCGCTGTGCCCTGCACGCTCCACCATCTGGGCGTAAATGCTTTCCGCGGAATCGTGCTGCACGGCTTGCGCGGTGTCTCTGTCAAACAGCTGGCCGGCACGCGCAAACAAAAGCTTGAGGTGGTCGTTGAGCTCGGTCATCGTGCCCACGGTAGAGCGCGACGAGCGGACCGTATTGGTCTGGTCGATGGCGATCGCCGGTGGCACGCCTTCCACCTTGTCCACGGCAGGCTTGTCCATGCGGTCCAAAAACTGGCGCGCGTAGGCCGAGAAGGTCTCTACATAACGTCGCTGCCCCTCGGCGTACAGGGTGTCGAAGACCAGACTTGACTTGCCCGAGCCACTCGGACCCGTGACGACTGTCAACTCGCCCGTGCGGATGTCGAGATCAAGATTCTTGAGATTGTGCTGGCGTGCACCGCGAATTCGGATAAGTCCGTGTGGCATGTCTTGATGTCTTTCCTTCAGGGGCCAAGCATTCTAGGCGGTTCGCGTCAGGTGCAAACACATCAACGTGATGCAACCGACCCCTGCGCACAAGCCTCAGCCTCCGGAGAACGGCTAGTATGCAATCCTGGCGTCAGCCCGATGAGTCATGATGCCAGGTGAAACCAAAGAGGAGATACATGAAACTGGCTTTGCTGTCGGATATCCACGCCAACATCCAGGCCCTGGACGCCTGCCTGAGCCATGCACGGGAGCGGGGGGCGCAGCAGTTTGCCCTGTTGGGCGATTTGGTCGGCTACGGCGCCGATCCTGTGGCTGTGGTCGAGCGTGCGCAACAGTTGGCCGAACAGGGCGCTCTGCTGGTCAAGGGCAATCACGACGCGATGGCGGTGTCGCCGCCGGCGCAAGCGCTGGCAATCGGTGACGCAAGCGCTGCCTGGACCCACGCACAGCTCAATGCCGGCCAGCGTCAGTTTCTTGACCGGTTGCCGATGACCCTTCAACATGAATCCATTCTGCTGGTGCACGCCAGCGTCAACGACCCCGAACTGTGGCGCTACGTGACTGATGAACGGGCGGCCGGCGCCAGTCTGGACGCCGCCAGGGACTGGCCTGACGTGCGCCATGTCTTTTGCGGGCACGTCCACCTGCAGAGCCTGTACTACCGCGGCACTGGCTCTGGGCTCATGAAGTTCATTCCGACGCCAGGGGTCGCGGTGCCCCTGCCCAAGCATCGGCACTGGCTCGCCACCATCGGCTCGGCCGGTCAGCCGCGAGATCGCAACCCGAAAGCGATGTACGCGATTTTTGACACCGACAAGCTGCAGTTGACTTTTCAGCGCGTAGCGTATGACCATCATGCAGCGGCGGTCTCGATTCGCCAGGCGGCTCTGCCGGCCATGTTTGCAGATCGTCTGGAGTTGGGACGATGAAGCTGCTGGAGCCAGGCGCCGAACTCGATGGTTTCACGATCGAGGAGTGCATCCATTCAGGGGGTATGGCGCATATTTACCACGTTCGCTACTCCGAAGGCGCGCGCGATCCGGGTTTCCCGCTCGCGATGAAAGTGCCGCGAATGACCTCTGGCGATGGTGCCGAGAACATTGTCAGTTTTGAGATCGAGTACCAGATCATGCAGGTCCTGACGGGCTCGCATGTGCCACGTTTCGTGGCCGCCGGCGACCTGGGAAACGTGCCCTACCTGGTGATGGAATACGTGCACGGGAAGACACTCGACCATTGGCTGGAAGCGCCGGAGCGCCCGACCGTGGTCGAGTTGGCCTGGCTCGGCGCAGCCGTGGCACTGGCGGTCCACAGTCTGCACCAGCAAAACACGGTGCACCTCGATCTGAAGCCGGCCAATGTGCTGATCCGTGACGATGGCAGCGCCGTCCTGCTGGACTTTGGCTTGTCCTGCCACGCGCATTACCCGGATCTGCTGGCAGAACAGTTGCGAAAGGCGGTGGGCTCGCCAAGCTGGATTGCGCCGGAACAGGTGGTTGGCGTCCGCGGTGACCCGCGCAGCGACATTTTCGCGATCGGCGTCATGCTCTACGAGTTGGCCACCGGAGAGTTGCCGTTCGGATCTCCCGCGACGACCGGCGGACTGCGCCAGCGACTGTGGATGGATCCCACACCGCCGCGCAAGCTGCGCCCGGAGTTGCCGGAGTGGCTACAGGAAGTGATCCTGCGCTGCCTCGAGCCCGAGGCAGCCAGGCGCTACCCATCGGCCGCTCATCTGGCCTTTGACCTGCGCCATCCCGAACAGGTGACGGTGACGGATCGCGGTCGAAAAATCAAGGGAACCAAATTCACTACGCATCTCAAGCGCTGGCTGAAGGCCGCTGGGATGCAATATCAGCCGAGCCCGCTGCCATCGCAGCAGATCGAGGAAGTGCCCATCGTGATGGTCGCTGTCCCGCACAAAGACGTTACCGATGCGACGCTGTACTCGCTACGCCAGGCGGTGGCGCGGTCTCTGGGCACTCGCCCGGGAGCCAGATTGGCCTGCGTGACAGTCATCTCTTCGGGCGAGACCAGTTCATCGGTTGATGCCAGCAGCGAAACCGGTGCGCAGCGCAAGTACATCGCCAGCCTGCGTCAATGGGCGCAGCCGCTTGACTTGTCCGGGCAGCAGACTTCCTACCACGTGCTGGAGTCGGGCGATGTGGCGCAGGCGCTGGTCAACTACGCCGTCGGCAACGGAGTCAGTGTTATCGTCATGGGGGCGGCGACTCACGGTCTGAAGATGCAGCGATTTCTCGCAACCGTGCCGATCAAGGTGGCCATGGACGCGCCTTGCACGGTGATACTGGTCAAGCAGGCCCTGCCCTTCGAGTTGCTGATGGATCACGCACAGCAATTGGAGTCGGACTGGGATCCGGATCGGGACGCGCCTTTCTAGACATCAGGCTTTTGACGCGACAAGAGCCGCTATTTGCTGGCAGGCGCTGACGCCGCTGCACTTGGCGCCGCTGCGGGTGCCGAGGCTGCGGCCTCCGGAGCGTGCGCTGCCGCACCAGCGTGCTCGTCACCACCCATGTTGACATCGCCGCCCTTGCTCAGCAACCACAGTGCAAGACCCGCCAGCACTACAAAACCGACCGCAATTTTCCACATAAAGATTCTCCAAAAAAATAGAAGGCCCTCACGCGGAGGGCCGAATTCCCTGGGCCGGCAGCACGCCACCGGCCCGGTCAGTTTTCCTGACGGTCAGTCGTTGGCGTAAATGTCAACGTCCTTCGTCTCTTTCACGAACAGCGTACCGATGATGAAGGTCATCCCGGCGATGATGATGGGGTACCACAGGCCGCTGTAGATATTACCCTGCGCTGCCACGATCGAGAACGAGATGGCCGGCAGGAAGCCGCCGAACCAGCCGTTGCCAATGTGGTAAGGCAGGCTCATCGACGTGTAGCGGATGCGCGTCGGGAACAACTCGACCAGCATGGCGGCGATGGGGCCATACACCATCGTCACATAGATCACCAGAATCGTCAGGATCAGGACCAGCATCCACCAGTTGCTCGAACCGAACGGAATCGGATCCGCCTTGGCCGGGTAACCGGCATCGTTCAGAGCGGAGCGGACTTCCTTCTCGAAACGTACCTTCTCGTCCTTCGCGGTGGGAGCCCTAGCATCGTAGGAAGTGATCGTCTTGTCGCCAACCTTGACCACGGCCGTACCTGCCCCTGCCTCCGCAACGCTGTCGTAGGTCACACCGGAGTTGG
>CAYHDD010000332.1:0-4362 GCA_964355195.1 uncultured Rhodoferax sp.
GCTGCTGCTTGGCGTTGAGCAGGTTGTCAGCAACGTCTACCAGATCAATTACTCCATGCGCAGCCAGTTGCTGGGCTTTGGCCCCAAAGTACGGCAGCCAGTAAACTGGGAATTCGGCTTTCGGTTCGTTGCGACTGCAATAGTCATAGAAGCCGCAGGCATATGGCGTGTCGCAATGTGCGCCGATTGCCATCTCAGGCTCGGATGGCAAGGCATCGACGCTTTGTGCCTGGGCAATCCAGACTTTGACTTCTTCGGTGCGCGAGAAAGCTTCGGCGGTGAGGTCATTTTCTTTCAGAAGCCCACGGTAATCCTCATCACCCGGATAGACCCACGTATTGTCGATGTGCGCCAGCGCAATGGACTGTAGTGGCACTCCCGCGGTCTGGGCAATAAAGGCTTGTACCGCCACGTCATCACGGTGGTAGTCTTTTACGCTGGTGGCTGATTTGACCTCGACCATGCGCCAGAGCGTGGTGCCATCTTCTTGAACCGGCAGCATGACATCAGAAAAGGCCATCGCCCCACCGGCGGAAAACCCGGCTTCAAAGATGGGTTGTCGGCTGGAGGCGAGCAGTTCCGCGCTGCGTTTGAAGGCGGCGTCAAATCCCTCGGTGGCCACTTCGATCAGCGCCCCAAGCCCCTCGGGGTCATAAAGGCGCTGGGCGATGTCCCCCACCCGATGTCCGATTTGGAAGCTCGCCTCGGTCGCGGCGGAATCTTCACGCAAATCGGGACGATGAACTTCGAGCCACAGGCGTTTGGGGCACTGGCGCAGGGCCAGCAGCTTGGATTTTGAGAATGTGCGCATGGTGTTGTCCCTGGTCCCATTGTCAACGCCTACGAAACCAGCTCAAAGCGCCGACCATCGAAGTGCCAACAATGAAAGCCGTTGTCTTGCTGCAAGCCCAGCACCAGCGACTGTGGCGACCGAAAATACGGTGTGAAGCAAGCAGACACCTCGTCCATGATGGGCGGATCAAGGCATTCCACCACCACGGCAGTCTCGCCGTACTTCGGCCACTTGACGTATTTCAGGCCCGGCTGCCAGCGCACCAAGTCGCCTGGCCGAAACTTGCAGGGGTCGGTGCCTTGGATGCGCCGGTAGCCATCGCGCAGGGCTTCAATCTTTTGCTCGCGTGCTTCACGGCGTACATCCACCTCCGACTGCTCTGTGCTTGCCAGTCCGTGCAGCATGGATTGCAGGGCCGGGTCCAGTTTGCGCGGTGTGCTCATTTGGCCTCTCCCAGGTCTGCTGTCACTTCAAAACGGCGAGCGTCATAGTGAAACGTCAAGAAATCGCCATCGGCATCCTGAATACCTAGCACCAGACTCAAGGGCTCCCGATACAAATTGCTGCCATCCAACTCTTTGTTGGTGTCAAAAACCGGGGGGTTGAGCACCTCCATCACAATTGCCGGTTCGCCATAGACGGGGATCGCTCTGTTCTTCATGCCCGGCTTCCACTGGACGATCTGACCGGGACGAAAACCCATCGTGGGCGTGGCGGCAAACTGGCGTTGCAGTGCCAGCAAATGTTCATCGCGGTCATTGGCCAGCTCTTGTGCAAGCTCAATTGCGTGGGCAGACCCATCGAGCATATTGTTCAGCAAGTGGCTGAAGGCTGCGTCTTTCTTGTGTTTGGGTTGCATGGTGTTTTCCTGATGGTTGGTCGCGGCTCAAGCGGCGACGGGAATGTTTTTGACTGCGGCGCCATTGCCATAGGCGCTGAGGTACACGGACGAATCGGCGTGTCCGCCGTTCTTGACGGCCAGTTCGCCACGCAAGCGTTCCAGCAGTTCCTGCGCCGACGGAGTGCGCCGCAACAGCCGAAACTGCCGTGTGACAGGTGCAAAGTCTCCCGGCGTGAGTCCGCCCAACTGCTGGCGCACATAGGACTGCAGTGGCGCTGCCGTCTCCATGTTGCCGCCCAGTAGGTGGAATTCCTGCAAAAAGAAGGCCCAGCGTTGTGAAGCGGTCATGGCGCTGAACGCCACCTTCCAGTCAAAGCGGCGCAGACTGGCGGGGTCGAGCTTTGCCAGCAGGTTGGTGGTGCAAATGAACAAGCCCTCGAACTCTTCCATTTGCGTCAGCAGTTCGTTGACCTGGGTGATTTCCCAGGAGTGCTTGGCCTCGGCGCGTGATTGCAGAAAGGAGTCGGCCTCGTCCAGAATCAGCACGCAAGGCTCGGCACGGGCGGCGTCAAACATCTCAGCGATTTTGTGTTCGGTGCCACCCACATACATGTCCAGCAGATCAGACGCACGGCGCAGCACCACGGGCAACTCCAGCGCCTGGGCGATATAGCGGGCCAAGGCCGTCTTGCCGGCACCGGGCGGGCCATAAAAGCAAAACGAACCACCGGGCGCATGGCGCAACGATTCCACCAGAGCCGTAACCGGCGCATCGGTGTTCAGGTAGGCCAGGTCGTAAGCAGTGGCCATGGGGCGACCGGGGCGCAGTTTGGGCTGACCCAGCAACTTGGCAGAGCGCTCCAGCACCTGCAAAACGCGCTGCTGTGCCGGAGCAGTGTCGCCCTGCAGCAGAGATTGAGCCTCGACAAGGCGCGCCACTTTGGCCGCGCGTTCCATTTGCGAGGGCGTCAGGCTCGTGCTCTCGGCCAAGTCGTGCAGCCAGGTGTGGTCTGCGCTTTGTGCTGCAACATCGGCATTCTCTGCATCGACACTGGCAATACCTTGCAGGTAGTGGCTGGCAATCTGCAGGCGCACGGCGCGTGGCGGTGTGCGGAACTGCACAGAGTAGTCAAAGCGTCTGCGGTAGGCCGGGTCCAGTGCGTTGGGGTGGTTGGTAATCCAGATCGCGGGCACCGGGTTTTCTTCCAGGGCGCGGTTGACCCATGCTTTGCCAGGTACTTCACCGCGCTCCAGCATGTCTTCCACCTCGTCGAACAGCACGAGTGCATTGTTGCGCCGACTCAGCAGGCGCTGGCACAGGTTGAACGCTTGCAGGCGCTCGACACCACGAATCGGGGCGCCATCATCGTCGGCGTAGCCCACTTCATAAAGCTCGGCCTGCAGAGTCTGCGCAACTACGGACGCAAGTTCAGTCTTGCCCACGCCGGGCGGGCCGTAGAGCAGGATATTGGTGCCCGCAATGCCGTGGCGCATGGCCTCGCGCAAGATGCC
Source organism: uncultured Rhodoferax sp. (assembly GCA_964355195.1). Taxonomy (GTDB): domain Bacteria; phylum Pseudomonadota; class Gammaproteobacteria; order Burkholderiales; family Burkholderiaceae_C; genus Rhodoferax. The sequence goes on from CAYHDD010000332.1 coordinate 3,147, forward strand.
GGCAATGATGGCGGCTTCATCGGCCAGGTGCGGGAAGTGCGTGACATTCAGCGTGCTTGGGCTGCGCGGTGTGAAGAAATGCCGCACCAGTGGCAAAGTTGATTCGTGCGGGTCCATCATGAGCGTGGGAAGGCCCCGTGGCAGTTCCATATAATTTTCCATATCGCGTGCCTCTTTGCCTAGCTTGAGCAAGCCCATGCTGCGCAAGGGGCTGTCGCGGCGAAATGCGCGCTGCAGATGCACGGCGCTGCATCCAGTGGTGTTGGCAAGCATGGCAACACAATCAGTCTCGTTACCCAGTTTCAGGCGCATACGGGAGACGCTGTCTTGCAGTCGATCGTCGCCATGCAACAAGACCAGGAAGCAAAGCACGACCATGTCGGCATCGTTCATGCCCAGAAGCTCACCCAAGGCAAGCACATTGGCAAAAGCAGGATGAGAAAAGTCAGGATCAACGGCAGCAGTGTTTACTTTGGCTGCTGCCAGCAGTTCGGCAGTCCAGCGCTGTTTGCGGCGCTGATCGGCCTTCGTGCCGGGTTCCTGATCGTCTAGATATTCAATCGGGTCGTCCTCATGACCATGCCAGTACTCCGGACTTCCAACCTTGAATAGTTGTCGCAAGACTGAATCCTCCGGCAACTCAACGACTTTTTTGTACTGCACCATCAAGGCCAGCACCCAGCGTTGAATCAAGGGCAGCAATGCGTCATCATCAGAGCAGGTGCTGGCATCTTCTGCGAGTGGCGCAAGCTGCTGTGTGTAGGCTAACGAGGGCAGATTTGTGCGTGCTGACATGGCTTTTCCCTTTCAATTGAAAGGCAAGTATCCACATCGATGCGTCAATTTGTGACGCACAAAATCGGTGTTGTACGTCGCAAACTGTCGCAGCTCTGCCAATGTCACTGCAGCGATCATCCCCGGAGGCCATTGGCGAGGATCGACACGGCAATCTCCTTGCCAAGGTCCTCGTCGTAGGTTGTGCCAAAGACTACGTACGCGTCTCTGGACATTTGCTCTCTGACGCTGTTCAGAACGGTCCATGAGTCCGGTAGCCGGAGAAACTGCTGTGGGGCTTCAATGGAAATCAGAGCCGACGAAGCGCGCAGCAATCGGCCTCGACCGAGCAAGCGGTGCTCAATCGCCGCAGCCGCAGCGCCGCGTGCGTCTTTGGCAGATCCGAATCCCAACGCGCATTCTCCTTCCTGGTTCAAGATGA
>CAYHDD010000333.1:0-4352 GCA_964355195.1 uncultured Rhodoferax sp.
ATGCTGTGCTGATTCCGGTGGCCTTGTTTTACCTGCTGATGGACTGGCATCACTTCGTCGGGCGTATCAGCCGTTTCGTGCCAGCACGTTTGCGCGGCGGTGTTGACAGCTTTGTAGGCGAGGCCAATCAAGTCCTCGGCCAGTACCTGCGCGGACAGCTCTTGGTAATGTTGGCGCTCTCGCTTCTTTACAGTGTCGGTTTAAGCCTTTTTGGACTCGACCTTGCGCTCCCGATCGGGATATTTACCGGCCTGGCGATTTTTGTTCGCTATGTCGGTTTTGGGCTTGGCTTGATTCTGGCGACGCTGGCCGGGCTGCTTCAGTTTGCACCAACTGGCGGCACAACTCAGGCCCTGACCATGATCGCAGTGGTCTTTGGTCTGGGCCAGATCGTCGAGGGCTTCTTTCTCACGCCCAGGCTGGTGGGCGAGCGCATCGGATTGCATCCTTTGGCAGTCATCTTCGCGTTGCTGGCTTTTGGCCAACTGCTGGGCTTTGTGGGCGTGCTGATTGCGTTACCGGCCAGTGCGGTGATGTTGGTGGCGATACGACGCGCCAGCGCACGCTATCTCGCCAGCAGGCTTTACACCGGTTAAGCGGGCATGAAGCAGTTGACTTTGGACATCGGTTTGACGCCTGGAGCGACCTTTCAGAGTTTTGTGGCTGGTCCCAACGAAGCTGTGCGCCAGCACTTGGCGCAGTGGCTTCAGAAACAATCGGGTCTGTCGGCGGTACCGATTTACCTGTGGGGTGGTGATGGCAGTGGCAAGACGCATCTCCTGAGAGCAACTCAAGCGGCGCTGCTTGACCGGGGTGTCAGCGTCGGGTGGCTCGATCCGACACTGCTTGATGCACGAGACTTCAACGAAGACTGGGGGGCTGTTTTGCTCGACGACGTGCACTTGTACAACGCGGATCAGCAACACACGGCGTTCAACTGGTTTATCAACGCGCAGACCCATCAACGTGGCGTACTGGCAGCCGGGCACTGGCCTCCATCTGACCTGGAACTGCGTGATGACTTGCGAACCCGCCTGGGCTGGGGCCATGTGTTTCAGGTCCAGGCGCTGGATGAGTCTGAACGGCGTGCGGTGCTGCGTCAGGCCGCTGACGCACGCGGAGTCTTTCTCGGTGACGAGGTGATGGATTTCATGTTGACGCGCTTCAGCCGCGATCTGGGCAGTCTGATGGAGCTTCTGGAACTGATTGACCGTTATGCTCTAGAGACCAAGCGGGCCATTACGATCCCTCTCATCAAAGCCATGATGGACGAGGGCTGACAAGTGAAGCTGGCGCTGTTCGATCTGGATCACACCCTGCTGCCAATTGATTCGGACTATTCGTGGGGGTTGTTTACAAGTCATATCGGCTGGACTGAGCGCGGCGACTTTGACCGTCGCAACGCGGAGTTTTTTGCGCATTACCGCGCTGGAACCCTGAATATTCATGACTACGTTCGTTTTGCCACCGATGCCATCAGGCGTCACGGCGCAGTCGAATCAGAAGCAGCCCATCAGCGCTTCATGCGCGAGGTGATAGAGCCCGCTATCAAGCCCCAGGCCTTGGCGCTGGTTCGCGCGCACAGGCAAGCGGGGGACGAAGTGGTCATTGTCACAGCGACCAATGAGTTTGTGACGCGGCCAATTGCCAAGGCCTTCGGCGTGACGGAGTTGATCGCGGTGGAGCTTGAACGCGATGAAAGCCCCGGCGGCAGCGGTTGGATCACCGGTGAAATCCGCGGTACGCCGTCGGCTCGCGAAGGCAAGGTTGAGAGAGTCACCCAATGGCTAGCGGTGCGCGGTCAGCGCTGGAGTGACATCCAGAGCACGTTCTACACCGACTCGATCAACGATCTCGGGTTGATGGAAAAAGTCACGCTGCCGGTGGCGACCAACCCGGACGATTCCCTGCGCGCCATCGCCACCGAACGCGGATGGCGCATACTTCGCCTGTTTTGCAATTCGGATTCGAATGATTAAGAGATTGATAGACAAGCTGCTGGGCAAGTCCAGCTCCACGGCCAAGGGTAAGAAGCCACAGTTCGGCAAACGCGAGGAAGTCGGGGTCGCCATGCACGGCATTGACCCGAGCCTGGTTGACGAACGCGCCTTGAACGTACTGCGTACGCTTCAGGGTGCCGGCTTCGAGGCCTATATCGTGGGGGGCGCCGTGCGTGACCTGATGGTGGGTCTGGCACCCAAGGATTTCGACGTGGCGACGAACGCCACGCCGGAGCAGGTCAAGGGTTTGTTTCGACGCGCCTTCATCATCGGGCGGCGCTTTCGCATCGTACACGTCGTCTACGGGCGTGGGCGTGAACATGAGGTGATCGAGGTCTCCACCTTCCGCGCCTATATGGACAATGCGGCCGCCGAGGCCGTCAGCGGTAACGAGCGCACCAGCAAGCAGGAGCTGGCTGGCATGAAGCATGCGGTTGACGCCTCGGGGCGGGTCTTGCGCGACAACGTTTGGGGCCCGCAGGAAGAGGACGCAGTACGGCGTGACTTCACCATCAACGCCATGTACTACGACCCGCAAACGCAGATCGTGGTCGACTACCATCAAGGCATCAAGGACGCCAAGAAGCGCGTTATCCGCATGATCGGTGATCCGACCACACGCTACCGGGAGGACCCGGTGCGCGTGATTCGCGCTGTGCGCTTCGCGGCGAAGCTCAGCGGCCTGGGTTTTACCCTGGACGCCAAGACGGCAGCACCGTTGGTCAAGTCGCAGGAATTGCTGTCCGATGTGCCGCAGAGCAGGCTCTTTGACGAGATGCTCAAACTGCTGCAAACCGGCCATGCACTGGCCTCGATCGCGCAGCTCAGAGCGCTCGGCATGGCGCGCGGCATCTACCCCTTGCTTGATGTGGTGGTCGAGCGGGCTGAACAGGCGTTTGTAAGGGCCGCTTTGCAGGACACCGACCGGCGCGTGGCGGAAGGGCGGCCGGTCGCTCCGAGTTTCCTGCTGGCGTGCGTGTTGTGGTCCGATGTGCGCGATGGTTGGGAACGGCGCATGGCTCAAGGCCAGCATGGGCATCCGGCGCTCCAGGAAGCAATCGAAGAAGTCTTCAATGCGCGCATCGGTGACGTCTCCGCGCGCGGGCGGTTGGCGGGCGACATGCGCGAGATTTGGACCATGCAACCGCGTTTCGAAAAGCGCGTCGGCAGCGCAGCCTTTGGTCTGGTCGAGCAGCCACGCTTTCGGGCAGCCTTTGATTTCATGCGATTGCGCGCTGAGTCCGCCGAAATCGATGTGCTGCTCTCGGACTGGTGGCAGGAGTTCAGTCAGGCCGACGACAACCTGCGTCAGGACATGGTGGACCAGGTGCGCGAAGAGCAGCATCAACGGGGGCGCGTCCGACGCAGCCCGCGGCCAGCCCCGCCACCGCCAAAACCGGTTGCACCGGGGCAGGAAGACTTGGCTTCCCAGGTGGGGCCCGTAGCCTCAGTCGGGTCAGCGGAGGCAGACGCTGGGTCGATGCCCAGGAAGCGACGCCGCCGCCGCCGGGTTGGGGCTGTCGGCGCTCCAAGCGACGAAAGCGCAGCGGGACCGGACACCGGGGCGTGAGCAGTTCAGTTCGGGCGCCGGTTACAGCCTACATCGGCTTGGGTGCCAACCTGGGCGAGCCGGCAACTGGGTTGCGCAATGCAATCAACGCCTTGGCCGGGCTTGCGGGTATCAGGACCGTGCGCTGCTCATCCTTCTACAGCTCGGCTCCGATTGACTCCAGCGGACCGGACTATGTCAACGCGGTGATCGAAGTGCAGGCCACGCTGTGCGCTCCCGCGTTGCTGAGCGCGTTGCAAGGCATTGAACAGCAGGCGGGTCGCGAAAGACCGTACCCGAATGCACCGCGCACGCTGGATCTGGATCTGCTGCTCTACGGGACTGGCGACATTCACAGCGCCCATCTGGTCGTGCCTCATGCGCGCATGAACCAACGCGCCTTTGTCCTGCTGCCGTTGGCCGAAATCGCACCCGAGCTGGTCTCACCCGCGCAGTTGCAATCCATAGCCGGCCAGTCCATCACCCGCCTCTGATGGAAGGACTTCCGACATCCCGGTTCGTGTTGGGGACAGAGCAAGCTCAGTCGCTGCGCGCCTGTAGTTTTGGTCTGTCCCGCAAGGGGGACTTCCGACATCCCGGTTCGTGTTGGGGACAGAGCAAGCTCAGTCGCTGCGCGCCTGTAGTTTTGGTCTGTCCCGCAAGGGGGACTTCCGACATCCCGGTTCGTGTTGGGGACAGAGCAAGCTCAGTCGCTGCGCGCCTGTAGTTTTGGTCTGTCCCGCAAGGGGGACTTCCGACATCCCGGTTCGTGTTGGGGACAGAGCAAGCTCAGTCGCTGCGCG
>CAYHDD010000334.1:0-4348 GCA_964355195.1 uncultured Rhodoferax sp.
CCATTTCCAAATCATTCGTGTCTAGGCGGTGAGCCGCAGGCAGTGCTGTAGCACGCCAAGGCGAGGCAACAACGACAGGGATTTGGGGGTGGAATCAGGAGTGGGAGCGCAGGAAGCGGCCGACTTCTTCCAGTGCCTCACGGCCTTCCGGCAATTCAGGATAGAAGATTTGCCAGACGTGGACCATCTGTTCCCAGGTTTGCAGCGTCACGGGTGACCCGGCTGCGATGGCCTTGTTGACATAGCGTCGGCTGTCGTCAAGCAGCATCTCGGCGCTGCTCGCGTGCACAAGCAGTGGTGGCAAGCCCGCGAGATCGCCATGTATTGGTGACACCGCCGGGTCGCACGGGCGCAGGCGGGTTTGCAGCCAGACACCCCAGAGCAAGAGTGTGCGCGGAATGGCGGTCATCCACTTGAACAAGGGGCCAAGCATCGGGTCGCTGGCCAGATTTCCCCTCAGGCTCGGGCTGCCAAGCGTGACGTCGGTAAGGGGTGATAGGGCGACTGCGGCGTTGGGCGCGCGCATGCGCTGGTCACGCAGCCAGGCAATCAGCGAGAGTGCGAGGTTGCCCCCGGCCGAGTCTCCGGCGACAAAGATTGCACTGGCGGGAGCCGCACCCTGCGGTCCGTGGTCGAGTAGCCAGCGGTAGGCGGTGCGGCAGTCCTCGATGCCCGCCATGAGCGGGTGTTCCGGCATCAGCCGGTAGTCGATGGCCAGTACGGCGGCATTGGCCAGTTCGGAAAACTTGGCTGTCAAGCGACGGTGGCTTTTCGGGCTGCCCATGATGAAGGCGCCCCCGTGGATGTAGAGCAGGCGGCGCTGGCTGTCGGTGTGGGGTGCCTGCACCCATTCGGCGGCCACGCCGTGGGCGTCGACCGGGCTGAAGCGCGTCGCAGTGTCGGTGAACTCGAACAACTCGTCGATGTACTTGCGCAGCAGTGCCAGATGCTGACGGCGTGGCACGTCCTTCAGCAGCGCTGCGACACCACCCAGCGAGGCGATGACAGCCGCATTCTCGGCGCTCGGTGCCTGGTCATGGTTGTGGCTGGGGCCGGGCGCTTGGTCGAAGGCGCTAAGGTCGGGGCCACTCAGGTAGAGCGTGGCGATGGCCCAGAGCAGCGTTGCAACGATCAGAAGTCCGAGGAACAGTTCCAGCACGAGATCAATCTTTCAGGGGTGAGCGCGCTGCGTTGGGCGCAGCAGCACGGGCTTGATTCGACCGATCACGTGCATTTCACAGGTTTTGCAGTCGAACCGCAGCATTAGTTTTTCCTTGCCATTGACGAGCTGCAAGGGCTCGGCCCTGACCGTGCCCTGCACGCCGGTAATGCGCTTCGCCTGCTTGGGACACAGGCTCAGCGAAAAGCGAACGCAGTGCTTGGTGATCATCAGGCTGACTTCGCCGCTCTCCTGCAGGGCTTCGTAGGCCGGCGCTATGATTTTGACGCCGTGTCGGGCGTAGAAGGCATGCGCCTTGCGGTTCAGCACGTTACCAAGGTAGCTCAGGCTGCTCTGCGGGTAGGGCGCAGGCGGTTCCAGCGCTGCCGCACGGGGCAGACGCACAAATGACTTGGCACGCGCCTCCTCAAGTGCTGCTACGGCGTCGCGCCGCAGCGGGTTCAGAAGCGATGTGGGAATGAACCAGGGCTGCGACAAAGCCAGCTTCAGGTCGAGCAACGTAAAAATCGTTGCGCCCATCTTGCCGAGGTGCTCACGCAGGCTCCTGGTACCAGCATCAATGTCTTTCAGGCGCTGACGCGCCATGCTCGGCAGGCTGGCCTGTGCTGTGGCGCTGTGGCCGTCTTCGTCGGTCAAGGTCAGATACAAGGAGTCGGCGTTGTCGCCCAGTTGCGCCCAGACGCCGATGCGTCGCTCGGCCGACTTGCGCTCCAGCGCGCGCACCCAGCTGGCGTCGCGGTTGCGATGGACCTCCACCCCTTTGCGCAGGTCCTGAAGGCTGTTCATGGCATCCTTGGGAAAGACACGCCAGCGCGTTGCGGCAGCGGTCGGTGACGTGCTGCCGGGCTCGGCCCGGTTGATGGCCAGGCCAAGCAGTTCTTTGTGCAGGTTGTAGTAGCACAGACCGTCGCCGTTGTGCAGGACGGTGTCCGGCGCGAGCATCTCCAGCTCGACCCAGTTGGGGCCGATCTCGGTCACGTAGCCGACCGGCTGGCCGGGGTTCTTGGGGCTGTCAAAAGCACCGATGTCGATTTGCCGGCCGCTGACAAAGTAGTCGGTGAACTCGCGATTGAAGTTCTGCCTCGGGTCGGGCATGAAGCCACATTGGATGCCCCCGCTGGAGGCGCGCACGAGTGGGCCAGCCGTACGCTGGCGCTCTTCGATCAGACTATCGAGCAGCCTGCGGTAGTGGGCGGTGATGTTCTTGACATAGCCCATGTCCTTGTAGCGGCCCTCAATCTTGAAGCTGCGAATGCCAACGTCCACTAGCGCCGCCAGATTTGCGCTCTGATTGTTGTCCTTCATCGACAGCACATGCTTGTCGTGCGCAACAAATCGTCCCAGGCTGTCGATCACCTGGTAGGGCAGGCGGCAGGCCTGGTTGCACTCGCCACGGTTGGCGCTGCGTCCGGTGTGGGCCTGGCTGATGTAGCACTGACCGCTGTAGGCAACGCACAGGGCGCCGTGAACGAAAAATTCAAGCGTGCAGCGGGTTTGTTCGCGGATCGCCTTGATCTGCCGCAGGTCCAGCTCGCGCGCCAGAACGATCTGAGACAGGCCAACGTCTTGCAGAAAGCGAGCCTTCTCGGGCGTGCGGATGTCGCACTGGGTGCTGGCGTGCAACTGGAGCGGCGGCAGGTCCAGCTCCAGCAAGCCCATGTCCTGAATAATGAGCGCATCGACACCTGCGTCATACAACTGCCAGACTTGTTTGCGCGCCGCTTCCAGTTCCTCATCGTGAAGAATCGTGTTGAGCGTGACGAAGATGCGGCTATTGAAGCGGTGCGCGTGGCGCACCAAGCGCGCAACGTCGGCGATGCTGTTGTCGGCGCCCGAACGTGCGCCGAAACTGGGACCACCAATGTAGACCGCATCGGCACCATGGTTGATGGCTTCAATACCGATATCGGCATCGCGCGCGGGCGATAGAAGTTCGAGCTGATGATCAAGGCAAGACATGCTGCGGATTATCGGTGGCCTGATCGGTTATCGTCACGCCATGATCGCCAAAACCTCTACCCGCGTCCTGCCTCGCAACGAGGCGGTGGATGCGCTGCGCGGCCTGGCCATGCTGTGGATGACGGTGTTTCATTTCTGTTTCGACCTGAACCACTTCGCTTACCTCCAGCAGGACTTCTACCATGATCCGTTCTGGACCTGGCAGCGCACGCTGATTGTCAGCCTGTTTCTTCTGTGCGCGGGTCTGGGCCAGGCTGTGGCACAGCAACAGGGGCAGAGTTGGTCGCGTTTCTGGCGCCGATGGTGGCAGATTGTGGGCTGCGCCGCTCTGGTGAGCATTGCTTCCTGGTTCATGTACCCGAAGAGTTTTATCTACTTCGGGGTGCTGCACGGGTTGGCTGGGCTGCTGATTGTCGCGCGTCTGACGGCGCACTGGGGTGGCTGGCTCTGGCTGCTGGGTGGCGTGGCGATCTGCGTCAAGTTTGTGGCAGCCTACTTCATGGAAGCGAGCGCCCCGGTGGCCTTGGTTGTGCTCTTCAATTCGCCCGCAATGAATTGGCTGGGGTTGATCACACGCTTGCCCGTCACCGAAGACTACCTGCCCCTGCTACCCTGGCTGGGCGTGGTCTGGTGGGGCGTGGCTGCCGGGCGCTGGCTGGGCGGTGCTGCACAGCCCGGGGCACGGCTGTTACCGGTTGCGCTCAAGCCGCTGGCCGTGCTTGGGCGCTGGAGCCTGTCGTACTACGTGCTGCACCAGCCCGTGATGATTGGCGGCTTGATCGCACTGGCCTGGTTCAGCAAGTAGAAACGCGGCCGGAGCCACGTTCAGGGTGAGCGAGACTTGCGCCAGCGTTCTTATTCGATCTTGGCCCTAGAGCGCAGTTCGTCCTGGTACTTGTTCATTTTTTGCTGTTGCAACTGCTGCGCCACCTGTTGCTTGACGTCGTCGAACTTGGGCAATTGGGCGTCGCGAATGTCTTCAACACGAATGATGTGGTAGCCGAACTGGGTCTTGACCGGGGTCTCGGTCATCTTGCCCTTGGCAAGTTTGGTCAACGCTTCCGAAAACTCAGCGACATAGTTGCCGGCGTTGGCCCAATCCAGATCGCCGCCCTTGGCTGCCGAGCCTGGATCTTTGGAGGACTTTTTGGCGATCTCTTCAAACTTCCCGCCCTTCTTCAATTGGGCGATGATGGTCTTGGCCTGGTC
>CAYHDD010000335.1:0-4320 GCA_964355195.1 uncultured Rhodoferax sp.
CCGGCGTGGCCGCGTTCGCGCATCAGGTCCAGCACCTGATCGGCGGTGTGCGAGTCCAGGCTCGCGGTGGGCTCGTCGGCAATCACCAGTCGTGGCCGCTTGACCAGCGCACGGGCGATGGCCACCCGTTGGCGTTGCCCGCCCGACAGCGCGTCAGGGCGATGCTGGGCGTGCTCCTCCAGGCCGACCGCCTTGAGCTGTGCCGCGACCCGCTCACGCCGCTCCGCGGCCGGCACACCGGCAATGAAAAGCGGGTAGTCAACGTTCTCGGCCACGGTCATCACCGGCACCAGGTTGAAGCTCTGAAATACAAAACCCAATGCATCGCGCCTCAAAAGCGTGCGTTGCACCTCGTCAAGATCGTTGACACGAACGCCGCGCAGCACAATGTCGCCGGAGTCGGGTGCGTCGATCAGGCCGCACAGGTTCAGGATGGTGCTCTTGCCGCTGCCCGACGGCCCCGTCAAGGCCAGCAACTCACCGGTCTGCACGTTCAGGTCAATACCTTGCAAGGCCGGTATGACATGCGCGCCGAGGCGATAAGTCTTGTGCACCGAGTGCAGCTCGATGACAGATTGCGCGCCCTGCCTCATGATGAGAAGGCCTTCAACTGGGCACGTGCCGCTTCCATCTGCGGCGCCTTGCGCTCGATCACGAGGTTCAGATATTTGCGTGCCTCGTCCGGACGCTTTTCTTTCGCAGCCAATGCCGCGCCAGCGAGCCAGACATCGGCCTGGAATGGCAGTGGGCTGACGGACAGCAACGGGCTCGACAACACCTCTTGCAGCAACTTGGCGCCGCGCGAACTGCGGTTCATGAAGCCGGGTACGGCCAGGAAGGTGTTAGCCGCCACAAAGCGGACTTCCAGCACGGCCGGCACGTCGCGCTGAAGCGGTGCGCTGTGTGCCGCCGTCAGCAGAGCCAGCGCCTTGTCCAGCAGGGCCATGCCGTCCTCGGCGTAACTCATCTTCTTCCACGGCAGCCAGGTGGTCGTGGCTTTCATGGTGGTGGCGGAACCGGCATAGGCCATCAGGACCGGGTTGGTCGGCTCAAGCTTGAGCAGGGCACCGAACGCTTCAACAGACTTTTCAACCGCGCTGTCGTTGCCCTTGCTGGCCTGGATGAACTGGTCGAAGGCTGGTTGGAACTGTGCCTCGGGCGCGGCCTGAACCGGGCCTGCCAACGTTACAGCTGTGGTGAGTGCCAACAAGGCACGCGAAATTTTTGGAGTGAATTCGAATTTCATGGGTGGGTCCTCAAGAAGAGAAATTGTGGGAACGGGCGCAAGCGTATTGAGCCCGAGCCACCGCTGCACCCGGATTGCGACAGAAGTGCCTGTTGCTGGCGTGAAACGCCGGACAATCGGCGTGAGAAATGCCGATCCTAGCCGCGGCGATCAGGCTGACCGTAGCCTTGACGCTGGCCCTGATGCTGTTCGTGCGGCGCCTCCCACATCTCGCGGCGATGCTGCCAGCCATGATGACGACCGGGATGGCGCCACTCAGTGCGCAGAACCGGCGCAGGCACCAGCACCACGGGGCCGGGTCGCGCGTAAAAGCCCGGCGTCGGCTGAGCATAGGCCAGCGGTGCCGGGCGCACATGGAACACCGGACGTGGCAGCACCACCAGCGGCGGCGCTACCCGAAAGTGCGGCTGGTAGACCGGCTGCACCAGCACCTGCCGCCCGCTGCTGACGCCCACTTGGATGCCAGGCGCGGACAGACCGACGGACCAGTAGAGGTCTTGCGCCTGGGTCGGCGCGACCAGGGCCAGCGCCAGCAGGCTGGCGGTAGCGGCGGCAAAAATGGCGGTGCTGCGAATGCTCTTCATGCGCGTTCTCCTGAAATAGGGCATCGGAATCGATGCTTTCCTCATTACTTCAACGCAACAGACATTGGCCAGGATGGCCTGCCAAGTGTGAAAAGTGTTGCCAAAAGTAACCCGGACATCCGACATCCCGGTTCGTCCAACATCCCGGTTCGTGTTGAGGACAGAGCTGGCCCACTGCGTGTGGCTCAGGTCTGTCCCACAAGGTCTAGATAAGTTCAATCAGCACAGGCTGGTGGTCTGAGGCACGGGTCACCGTGTTGACCTCGATCTGTGCGACGCGGCGCTTCATATCTTCGCTCACGAACACGAAGTCGCAGCACACCGGCTCGGGGCCGTAGCGTCGATCGAACAGTCGAAAGGTCGGCTCGTGCGGCCGGTCACCGTGCAGCACGTGCCAGGCGTCGCTCAGACCCGCGCCACCTCCGGGGTTGCCCTTCTGAATGCAGGCGTACTCGGGGTCGCTCAATTCGAAATTGAAGTCGCCGCATAGCAAGGCGCTGGGCGTGTGCACCTTCTTCTGGAACGGTCCACCGCTCTCGTCGTCCAGCGGCCGTTGTGCCGCCTGCGCGCAGTCCTGCGCGTTCAGCGCCGCCAGCGCTTGCGCCTGGGCCATGCGCTGGCGTTTTGAGTAGAACTCCAGGTGCGTCGTCATGACGCGCAGCGGCCCAATATCAGTCAGCAGCGTCGCACTGCTGCACATGCGCGGCATCGAGCGCACGCCGGCATCAGCCGGGTACGGCAGCGCGTGATGCTGCACCTGCGTCACCGGCAGGCGCGTGGCGATCAGGTTGCCGAACTGCTGGTTTTGCCCGTCACGCCCCAGTTCGTTCACCGCCGCGCCAAAATGAACTTGAAAACCGGGCAGCAATTGACGCAAGTGCGCCACCTGATCGAAACCGGCGTTGCCACAGAGCTGTGTGTAGTTGACCGCCACCTCCTGCATACACAACACGTCGAAGTCGGCCATGGCACGCGCCTCGTCCAGCACGCGCTCGACGCTGACCACGTCGTCCAGACCGCAAAACCACTGCACGTTCCAGGTCACAAGTTTCATTGATCGCTCCTCATTCCATTTCCAAACCATTTGTGTCCAGGCGCGAAGCAACAACGACACGGATGACCTAGAAATGGAATCACTTGATCCCGGCCCGCATGAAGCTCTGCACAAACTGGCGCTGGAACAGCAAGAAGGCGATCAGCAGTGGCGCTGAGGTCATGAGCGTGGCAGCGGTGATGATGGACCAGTCCACGCCCTGATCGGTGCTGGAAAACACCTGCAAGCCCACCGTCAACGGCCTGGATGTCACGCTGTTGGTGATGATCACTGGCCACAGGAAGTTGTTCCAGTGAAAACTGACAGAGACCAGCGCAAAAGCCGTATAGATCGGTCTAGCCAGTGGTACGTAAACGCGCCACAGAACCTGCATGGCACCAGCGCCCTCGACGCGGGCCGCTTCGACAAGTTCCTTGGGGATGCCCATAAAGGTCTGGCGCAGCAGAAAGATGGCGAAGGCGGAAGCAAAGTACGGCAGACCAATCGCCAGCAGGGTGTCGACCAGACCCAGGCGCGCCATGGTTTTGTAGTTCTCGACCAGCAGGATGTCGGGCATGATCATCAACTGCACCAGCACCAGCGCAAACAGAACGTTCTTGCCGCGGAACTCGTAGCGCGCGAAGGCGTAGGCGGCCAGCGTGCTGAAGAACAGTTGACAGCACAGGATCAGACACACCAGCATGATGGTGTTGAGGAAGTAGCGCGCAAACGGCGCAGCTTCCCAGGCGCGGCTGAAGTTGTTCAGCGTCAGCGGCGCCATCAGCTCAAAGCGGGTCGAAAACTCCGACGGATGAAACGCCGTCCACACGGTGTAGAGCAACGGCAGAATCCACAGCAGCGCCAGCAGCCAGGCGGCCAGTGTGTCAAGCCACCCGGGGTCGTTGTAGACCAAGCGCGTAGTCACCGCTTTCATTGGTAGTGCACCTTGCGATCCAGCACAAAGAACTGGAACAGCGCTACCGAGGCCAGCACCGCCAGCAGCACCACGGTCAGCGCGGCGGCGTAGGCGGTGTCCCAGAACTTGAAGCCGACCTCGTACAGATGGTAGAGCAGCAAGGTGGAGGCGTTGTCGGGGCCACCACGGGTCAGCACCACCACATGGTCGACCATGCGCACCGCGTTGATGACGGCGTTGATCATCACAAACAGCGTGGTCGGCATCAGCAGCGGCCACTGCACGCGCCGGAAAAAGTACCAGCGCGAAGCGCCCTCAATCGCCGCTGCCTCGCGCAGACTCGGGCTCAGGGATTGCAGCGCCGCCAGGTAGAAGATCATGAAGAAGCCGGCTTCTTTCCAGATCGCCACCAGCGTGATGGCACCGAGCGCCGTGCTCTGGTCACCCAGCCAGTTGTGCGAAGGCAAGCCAAACAAGCCGGTGATCTGCTCCAGCAGGCCGTAACCCGGCGTGTAGAAAAAAAGCCAGATGTTGGCCACCC
>CAYHDD010000336.1:0-4317 GCA_964355195.1 uncultured Rhodoferax sp.
CGGTCATCCGGCCCAGAACAGCCGCAGCTGGACGCATAACATGGCGCGCCTGCGTCATCTGGACGCGCTGCGCGAACGGCTGGCAGGGCAGGGCAGCAGCCAGGTCGTTGCGGCCCCGGTGGCGCCGCTGGCGCTGGACGGGCGCACGCTGCTGGGTTCATTCGAATACGAGCGCTCACTCACGACGAAAACCTACCATCGGCGTCTTGAGACGCTACAGGGGCGTTTGAATCTGTTGATGCGCTCGCCGACCATGAGCGAACGTTCGCTGGTGCTGGTGTTTGAAGGTATGGACGCGGCGGGCAAGGGCAGCACCATCCGGCGCGTGACACAGGCCATGGACGCGCGACAGTACCACGTGGTGACAGTGGCAGCGCCGAGCGAAGAGGAACGTGCCCAGCCCTATTTGTGGCGCTTTTGGCGGCATCTGCCGCGCCACGGTCGCGCCGTGCTTTTTGACCGCTCCTGGTACGGTCGGGTGCTGGTTGAGCGCGTTGAAGGATTCTGCGCAGAGAGCGACTGGATGCGTGCTTTTGACGAGATCAACGCCTTTGAAGAGCAGTTGACCGAATCTGGCGCGCTGGTGCTGAAGTTCTGGATGGCGATCACGCCCGATGAGCAACTGCGCCGTTTTGATGAGCGCAAGGCCACCACCTACAAGAATTTCAAGATTACCGACGAAGACTGGCGCAACCGCGAAAGATGGCCTGACTACGAGCGTGCCATCGGCGACATGATCGAGCGCACATCGACTGAGTTGGCGCCGTGGCACGTGGTGGCCTCCAATGACAAGATGTTTTCCCGCATTGAAGTGCTGACTCACCTGTGCGACAGCCTGGAGCGGGCCATGTCATCTGCGCCCGAAAAGAAGAAGCGTTAAGCACCCTGCGGCACGGCGACGGTGCGCTGCTTCAAGCGGCAAAGCGCCGTGCCGCGATCTCCAGCAGGCCGTCGAAGATCAGGTTGTCGACCAGTTCGAACTGGATTGACATGCTTGGTGCCATCTTCCAGCCGGCGCCGCCGGTCATGATGCAGCGCGGCTCGACGCCGCAGTGCTGGCGCACATGTTGCACCATACGCTCGATGGCCCCGGCGATGGCGTAGGTGCCGCCGCTGGTGAGTGCGTCACTGGTGTTGGTAGGGAATTTGCATACCTCGCCGGTCGGCACGCGCAGCCCTGCGGTGCCCGTCTCCAGAGCGCGCAACATGATGCCGTGGCCGGGCAGAATCAGCCCTCCGAGGAACTTGCCGTTGTTGTCCAGCGCATCGACCGTTACGGCCGTGCCCACCATCACCACCACCAGCGGCCGCGCCGGGCCTTGCGCCAGCGCGTAATGCCAGGCGCCGATCATGGCGACCCAACGGTCGGCACCGAGTCGCGTCGGGTGGTCGTAGCCGTTGCGAACACCGGCCTCTGCGGCGCTCGGGACGACCCACTGCGCCGCCACATCCCAGATTTCCATCTGCGCCTCGACGCGCTTGCGCACGGCCTCGCCAGCCACCACGCAGCCGAGCATGCGCTGTGGCTGGGTCAGCTCCGACCAGACGCCGTCCGCCAATTTTTCAATGTGGTCCAGAAATTCGACGCCCTGCGCGAGCAGCGCGGCTCCCGCGCCTGGGGCGTTGTAAAGAGCCCATTTCAGGCGCGTATTGCCAACATCAATTGCCAAAAACTTCATACCGTGATTATCATCGCCCGGAAATGAACCTCACTGAACTCCCCGCCCATCAGCTGTCACTGGCCATTCACGCGCGGGAGGTTTCCTGCCGTGAGGTCATGCAAGCCTTTCTGGCACGTATTCATGCCATCAACCCGCGCTACCAGGCGCTGGTGAGTTTGCAGAGTGCCGAGTCCTTGTTGCAGCAAGCCGGTGAGCGCGATGTGCAGTTGGCGCGCGGTCAGTCACTGGGCTGGATGCATGGGATGCCGCAGGCCATCAAGGACCTCGCCAGCACGGCAGGCATTGCCACAACCCAGGGCTCGCCGCTGCTGCGCGACTTTGTGCCGCAGCAGGATGCTTTGATCGTGCAGCGCATGAAGGCGGCAGGCTGCATCGTTGTGGGCAAGACCAACACACCGGAGTTCGGTCTCGGATCACACACTTTCAACGAGGTGTTTGGTGTTACCGGAAACGCCTATGACCCGGCCCGCTCGGCCGGTGGCAGCAGCGGCGGCGCCGCAGTGGCGCTGGCGCTGCGTCTGCTGCCGGTGGCCGATGGCTCTGACTTCATGGGCAGTCTGCGCAACCCGGCCGGCTGGAACAACGTATTCGGGATGCGCCCCAGCCAGGGCCGCGTGCCCATGTGGCCAGCCACCGATGTCTGGGTCAGCCAACTCAGCACCGAAGGGCCGATGGGACGCAGCGTGCAGGATGTGGCGCGCTTGTTGGCGGTGCAAGCTGGTTTTGATCCGCGTGTGCCGTTGTCACTCAACGACGACGCTGATTTCACTCAAACCCTGGATGGGCTCGATTGCAAGAGACTGCGCATTGGCTGGCTTGCCGACCTCAACGGCTACCTGCCCATGGAGGAGGGTATCTTGCCCGTCTGCGAGTTTGGTTTGAAGCGGCTGGAGGCACTCGGCTGTACCGTGCTGCCAAGCACTTTGGGCACCGCGCCGGAACCTGTCTGGCAGGCCTGGCTGCTATGGCGCAGGGCGCTGGTGGCGAGCCGCATCGCGCCCTTCCTGCTCAACCCCAAGAACCGGGAGTTGATCAAACCCGAGGCGCTGTGGGAGTACGAGCAGGCGGGTCAGCTCAGCGGCACCGAATTCCTGAGTGCCAGCGTGCAGCGCACGGCGTTCTATCAGCACATGCTGTCATTGTTCGAAGCGCATGATTTTCTGGCCCTGCCGGTCTCGCAGGTCTGGCCGTTTGATATTGCAGAGCGTTGGCCGCAGCAAATCAAGGGTGTGGCGATGGATACCTACCACCGCTGGATGGAGGTCGTGATCTATGCCACTTTTGCTGGCTTGCCGTGCATCAGCGTGCCGGTTGGTTTTGATGCGCGCGGCCTGCCCATGGGCCTGCAACTGATTGGAAAACCGCGTGGCGACTTTGAATTGCTTCAGTTGGCCCACGCCTATGAGCAAGCGGCGCAAGAGGTGCTACAGCGCCGCCCTGCCGGCGCTTAGACAATCTTGACGCTGAGTCCGGGCAGGCCGTCGATGTGCATCTCGACTACATCGCCAACAACCACCGGCCCCACGTTTTCCGGGGTTCCGGAATAGATGATGTCGCCGGGGAAGAGCTCGAAGGCCTGTGACAGGTTGGCAATCTGCTCGGCCACCGACCAGATCATCTGATTCAGGTTGGCGTTTTGCTTGAGCTGCCCATTGACCTTGAGCCAGATGGCGCCCTTGGTGAAGTGACCGGTCTGGGCAACCCGGTGTAGCGCGCCAATCGGCGCCGACTTGTCAAAACTCTTGCCGATTTCCCAGGGCTTCTTCTGGTCCCCATGAAGCGCTGCAAATCGCGTCGCGTCATGTCCAGCCCAAGCGAGTAGGCGAAAACCAGTTCCAATGCTTTTTCCACCGGGATGTTGCGCCCACCCTTTCCGAGCGCGGCCACCAACTCGGCCTCGTAATGGTAGTTCTTGGTCAGCGTCGGGTAGGGATGGTCGGCCACGGTGCCGCTTGCCACGTATTGAATAGCATCGGTCGGTTTCTGGAAAAAAAAGGGCGGCTCACGCGTCGGGTCCGAGCCCATCTCGCGCGCATGGGCTGCGTAGTTGCGGCCGATGCAGTAAATGCGGCGTACTGGAAACAACTCATCCGATCCGACGATCGGAATGTAAGTGGCGGGGACAGCAAACGGTGTCTTGACGGCTTGCTGCGCGACGCCCGGTGTGGCACAGCCCAGCATGGCACCGGTGCTGAGCAAGGCCGATCCTTGAAAGAAGTTGCGTCTGTCCATCGTGGTCTCCTTGAGTTGACCGCGAAGTGTAGGAGGAATCGCCGTCACGTGTTGCACCTAGTGAAAACCCTCTAACCGAAATATCAATAAGTGACAAAATCAAACAATAATCGTGAGGGAGGAAGACTTTATGTACCACCAACAGGAGATCCGTATGACTGAACTGAAAACCCCCCGTCGTCGCAATTTGCTCAAAGGTGCCGCTGTTGCGGCAGGTGCGCTGAGCGCTCCGATGATTGCCAAAGCCCAGACCGGGCCGATTTCCATGCGTTGGCAAAGTACCTGGCCGTCGAAAGACATCTTCCACGAGTATGCGCAGGATTTTGCCAAGAAGGTCAATGACATGACCGGCGGAGATCTGAAGATCGAGGTGCTGCCGGCCGGTGCTGTGGTGCCCGCCTTC
>CAYHDD010000337.1:0-4315 GCA_964355195.1 uncultured Rhodoferax sp.
TACCAGCGACCCCGGCTTGGCCAGATGTGCGGCTGCAGTCAGTTCTGCCAGATACACGGGGCCGAGTTCGGCGGCCACGTCCAGGCGCCAACCGTCGCTGCCATCATGCAGATAACGCTGTACCACCGAGTCGCCTCCGCCGTAAATATGAGCGCGGACTGCGGGATTTTCGAGATTGAGCTCGGGCAGATTGCTGGCCTGAAACCAGCCCCGCGCCCCACCGGGGTATTGTTCTCCAAAGTAGAACCAGTTGCGATAAGAGCTTTGCGGATCTGCCTGCGCCTGCTCAAAAATGGTGGCCTTTCGCCCCATGTGGTTGAACACGCCGTCGAGCACGAGCTTCATTCCCCGTCGGTGCAGGTCCTGGGTCAGATTTTGAAAATCCTGCCGGGTGCCGAACTCTGGCGAGATTTCGAGGTAGTCAAGTGCGTCGTACTTGTGGCTGGTGAAGGCGAGGTGGATCGGGTTGAGGTACAGCACATCGACACCCAAATCCTGCAAATAGCCCAGCTTGCTCGCCACGCTTGACAAGTCACCGCCCCAGAAATCGATCTCATGGCTCCATAGATTCAGCTCTGGGCGGTAGCGGCCGTGCCTTGCCTCGTCGCTCCAGCGGTGCAGCACTTTGGGTGCCGGATAGAGCGCACGCTTTTGTTCGAGTTGCGTGGACGGTGCGAACCGATCCACCAACACCTGGTACACGACCGCACCGTTGCGCCAATCCCGCTCGCGCTCCTCGAACACGCCCCTCAGTTCGGCGTCAAAACGGGTCGCATGCGACGGCGCTTTAACTTCTTGGCCGTGGGCCAACGTCAACCAGGACGCAGACATCACTGCGACGCAAGTCCGACTGAGTTTGTGTTGGAAGCCTGGCGTCATGGGCCGCAGTGTATGGAGCAAATCGAAAAAAAATGCAGTCAGAAATAACCGGTAGTATGCTGTTTTTTACCCAATCTCTTAGATGGCCGATGAATGCGAGTTAAGCAAGAGCGGAGCAATCTTGTGGACCAGTCCCTGCGGTTCTCGCGCGTAGGCTTGGACACGTTCTGGACCGAGCTCCATCGCCACGCCCAGTTGCAACTGACCTGGGTCGAGCAGGGCGCCGGTGTGCGCCTGCTGGGGGACAGCGCGGAACCCTTCGAGTCGGGTGATCTGGTGCTGGTGGGTTCTGACTTGCCCCATGCGTGGCTGAATGCTGGCACCCATGCCGCACCCCCATCGGTTGCGTCCGTAATGCAGTTTTCGAGCGCACTTTTTGCTCAGACGTCCTTGCCAGAACTGAGTGTGCTGCAACCGCTGGCGGTTTTGGCCAGGCGTGGCCTGCTGATCACCGGCCCAACCCACGAGCAGGTGGTGCAGCGCATGTCCGGTCTGCGCGATGCGGATGCGCTACAGCGTTTGCTGGGACTGATCGACATCCTGCGACAGCTCACACTGCGGCCGCGAGACCTGCGGCCCGTCGCCAGCACCTCCGCCGTAGCGACCCAAGGCCAGTCCCGCCGCATCGACCGGGTGATTCAGTGGGTCCATACCCATTTGAGTGAACCGCTGTCCACGCAGGAGGCAGCGGCTGTGGCGCATGTCACGCCCGCCGCTTTCAGCCGTTTCTTTCGCCGTGAAACCGGCAAGACCTATACCCGGTTCGTGAATGACTTGCGCTGCGCTGAAGCCTGTGTGCTGCTGCGAAAGTCTGTTCTGCCGGTGGCGACCATCGCGGCAGATTGCGGTTTCAAAACCAGTTCACACTTCAACCGGAAGTTCCTGGAGCGCATGAAGACCACTCCGCGTTCTTATCGGCAACGAGCATAACGTCGCGATTTTGTACGATTTCAGCCAACGCGCGCATGGCTCCAGGCGTTGCGCCAGGATGGGGTTTCGCCGAAATCGCACAGGTGCGCTCTCAATGCAGGTGCAGCAGAGCGCGCGCCTGCGCTGGTGTGGCGACACTGCGACCACACTCGCGCGCATAGGCCGCCAGTTGTGCGATCAACGCTCCGTTGGAGCGGGCTTTGCTGCCGTCGGGCAGATAGAAAGTGTCTTCCAGACCGCTGCGCAGATGACCTCCGAGTTCGGCACAGCGCCGGTGCAATGGCCAGATGTCTTGCCGCCCAATGGCGGTGACCTGCCAGTTCGAACCCGGTCGAATCAGCTTCTTCAGGATTGGCAGCAAGTCCGGGTCGGCCGGCATGCCGGACTCAACCCCCATCACGAAGTTGTACTCCAGCGGGCCGCTGTACAGGCCGACACGCCGGAACATGTCTACACAGCGCACGATGCCGACGTCGAAGCACTCAAATTCGGGCAGGCTGCCGGCCTCGCGCATGACCTCCAGAAAGGCTTGGACCTTGTCGGGCGCGTTGTCGAACAGCATCGGTTTCCAGGCCCAGCTGTTGTCTGACTTGACCTTCAGGTAATTCAGCGAACCGGCATTGCAGGCCGCCATCTCGGGGCGCGTCTGGCGCACGCAGTCCAGCGCACCCTGGTAATCCGGGCCAACGACGCCGGTGGTGTGGTTGATGATGACGCCCGGACAGACCGCACGGATGGCCTGCTGCACTTCGGCTGACAACTGCGGGTCCCAGCTCGGCAGGTGGCCGCGCCCCGGCGCTTGCTGGCGCAGGTGGATGTGCATGATGCTGGCACCCTCGTCATAGGCAGCCTTGGCCTCGCGCGCCATCTGCGCGGGCGTTACCGGTACCGGGTGTTGCGCCGGGTCGGTCAGCACGCCGGTCAGGGCACAGGTGATCACAACGGGGGCGCTCATGTGAAAACTCCTACAGTTCAATTTCGACCAGCAGGCGCTGCGTGCCGATCTGATCGCCGACACTCACATGTACGGCCTTGATGCGCCCCGCGCTGGGTGCCGCGTGGATGTGCTCCATCTTCATGGCTTCCAGCGTCAGCAGGGCCTGCCCGGCCAACACGCGCTCGCCTACTGCCACCAGCACCGCCACCACGCGGCCATTCATGGCTGCGCGCAGCTTGCCGTCGCCAGCGCTGGCGTCCGAGCGTTGGGCTGCCACCAAGCTGCGGTCCGTGATGCGCCAGGCCTGCCCGAGCGCGTGCAGGTGAAGAGTTTCGTGGTCGCGCTGGAACACCACCAGGCGCAGCACGCCATTGCACAGCAGGCGGGCGTCACAGCCATTGCGCTCCAGCAACTGCACGTCAAAGCGCTGCTCTTCGATCTGCACACGACAGCCAGGCTCGTGGTGTGCAAGGCTCAACGCCAGCGTCGTTTCGCCCAAGGCCATGCGCAAAGGCAAGTCCAGTGTGTGGGCGCGTTGGCCCTCGGCGGGTGCGTGCAGCAATGCGGCGGCCAGGGCCATGGCCTCGCGCTCGCACGCCCGGTCCGCTGCCAGCAACTCGCTCTGATGCTGCTCGACAAAGGCGGTGCTGGCGGCACCGGCGATGAACTGCGGGTGTTGCAGGCAACGCGCCAGGAACGCCTGGTTGGTGGCGATGCCCAGCGCCACTGTGTCGCCGAGTCCGTGCAACAAGCGGCGGCGCGCTTCCTCGCGGTTGGGCGCGTGCGCGATCAGCTTGGCGAGCATCGAGTCGTAGTAGGGCGCAATGTCGCCACTGCAGTTCAGGCCGTGATCAACGCGCAATTGCCGGCTTGACCGCCATAGTCCGAGGTGACCGCTTTGTGGCATGAACTGTGCCTGTGGGTCTTCGGCGCACAAGCGCACCTCCATCGCGTGGCCCTGTAGATGGACCTCGTCTTGTTGCAGGTTCAGCGACTCACCGGCAGCGATGCGCAGTTGCAGCGCCACCAGGTCCAGGCCGGTTACCGCCTCGGTCACCGGGTGTTCAACCTGCAAGCGCGTATTCATCTCCATGAAATAGAACTCGCCCTTGTCGTCCAGCAAGAATTCGAGCGTCCCGGCGCCTTCGTAGGCAATAGCCTGGACAGCCCGAACCGCAGCTTGTCCCATGCGCTGGCGCAGCTCGGCGTCGACCGCCGGACTGGGCGATTCTTCAATCAGTTTCTGGTGGCGCCGCTGCACCGAACAGTCGCGCTCGCCCAGGTAGATGGTGTGACCATAGCGATCGGCCATGATCTGGATCTCGATGTGGCGCGGCGCCAGCAGGGCGCGCTCCAGCAGCATCGCGTCGTTGCCAAAGGCATGGCGTGCCTCGGAGCGCGCGTTGCTCAACAGGGCGGCAAAGTCAGCCGCAGCTTGCACCAGGCGCATGCCGCGCCCGCCACCGCCCGCGCTGGCCTTGATCATCACCGGCCAGCCGATGCACTCGGCCTCTTCGGCCAGGCGATCATCGCTTTGATCTTCGCCCCCGTAGCCGGGAATGCAAGGCA
>CAYHDD010000338.1:0-4314 GCA_964355195.1 uncultured Rhodoferax sp.
GGACAGCGGCCCAGCAGCAAGACAGGAAGTCCGCATAATGGTGGCTTAAGGAGTACGGAAAACAGGGGCAAGATCAACCTGCTACGCGACAACGCAGCATAGAATCGGCCGCTCAATCTTGAACTTGCTGAATTCTGGAGTCACCCATGCCCTGCTATGCCATCGACGATATTGTGCCCATAGTGGATTCCACGGCTTTTGTTCACCCGACGGCCGTACTGATCGGCGACGTCATCGTCGGACCTGGTTGCTACATAGGCCCTTGCGCCAGCCTGCGCGGCGATTTCGGTCGAATCGTTGTCAAATCCGGCGCCAATATTCAGGACTCCTGCACCCTACACAGTTTTCCGGGAAAGAGCACGGTGGTCGAGGAGAACGGGCATATCGGGCACGGTGCTGTGCTGCATAGTTGCGTGGTGGGACGCGATGCGTTGGTGGGAATGAAAGCGGTGATACTGGACGGGGCCGAGATTGGCGCACAATCAATTGTTGGCGCCTGTGCGCTGGTGCCCACCGGAATGCAGATCGCACCTCGCTCACTAGTTGTCGGCATGCCGGCCAAGGTCATACGTCCATTAAACGACGATGAAATTGCCAGGAAACTGGAGGGAACAGTGGCGTACCAGCGACTAGCGCAACGCTGCATCGAGAGCCTAGTTGACGTTAGCTCATTGTCGGCGCCAGAGAAGGCTCCGGGGGGGCACGGCTTGTGGATGCAGGTGCTACCTAAGCCTGAAGACAGTTCCACGACGCAGTGATCCAGGCAGTTCGAAAAACGCTTTAGAAAGAATGGGAATCCTATATGTCCAATACAACCTCCGATTTGGAGCTTGCCGACGGCTCAATGCGGGGGTCCCGCTGACGTCTTACCTGTCCGATACACCATCCAATTTGGTGCTTGCCGAACGGCGCAACGCAGTAGGCCTGCTAACCATCAACCGCCCCAAGAACCTCAACGCACTCAACGTGGATACGCTGCTGGCAATGGAGCGGGCACTGACACGCTTCGAGGGGGACCCGGCAGTGCGCGTAATTGTGATCACAGGCGCGGGTGACAAGGCTTTCGTGGCAGGTGGCGACATCGCCGATCTGGACAGCCGCCAGGGCTTGGCGCATTACGAGGAATTCGCCGAGGTCATCCACCGCGTGTTTCGCCGTTTCGAGGTGTGCGACAAGCCAACCATTGGCGCCATTAAGGGATGGGCCTTGGGCGGTGGCACTGAACTGCTGCTGACGCTGGACATCCGTCTGGTCGCTGAAGAAGCCAAGCTGGGTCTGTTCCCCGGTGCGGGCGGTTCGCAGCGGATCATTCGCCAAATACCACTGTGCCGCGCCAAGGAGCTGATGTTCACGGGCGACCAGATCACGGCCCAGGAAGCGGTAGGCTTGGGCTTGGTCAACCGCACAGTGCCGCGTGCCACCCTTATGGACGAGGCTATCGCCTTAGCCCATCTTTCTCAACTCGCCGTTTCTTTCCAGGGAATTCGACCATGTGTTGCGCGTAAGTGCTTGATTCGCAAAGGGGCAAGTCGTGGCAACGCTTGTGGTGGAGACTTTGGTCCTTGTCGTGGAGTCAATGGATTCCTAAACTGAGCGCATGTTCCTGCGCTGCAACCGACGCCTGAAGGACGGCAAGAGACACGACTACTGGAGCGTGGTGGAGAACCGACGGCTCAGCGATGGCCGCGTGGTGCAGCGCCAGGTGCTCTACCTGGGCGAGATCAATGCGAGCCAGCGCGAGGCGTGGCGCAAGACGATCGAAGTCCAAGACGAAGGCCGCCGGCGCCAAGTGGCGCTGTTTCCCGCCGGCTCGATGCCCGAAGATGACGTCAACGCGGTGGGCGTACGGCTGAATGAATTGCGCCTGGAACGCCCACGCCAGTGGGGTGCCTGCTGGCTATCGTGCGTGCTCTGGGGCCAGCTCGATCTGGACAATTTTTGGCGCGCCCGCTTGCCAGCCTCGCGCGAGGGCACGCCATGGCTGCTGGTGTTGCAAACGCTGGTGAGCTACCGGCTCATCGACCCGGGCTCCGAATGGCGCCTGCACCGTCACTGGTTTGACGCCAGCGCGATGGGCGATCTTCTCAATGCCGACTTCGCGCTGGTGGAGAAGAACACCCTGTACCGGTGCCTGGACAAGCTGATTGTTCACAAGGACGCCCTGTTCAAGTTTCTGGTCCAGCGCTGGGGTGAACTCTTCGACGCCAAGTTTGACGTGCTGCTGTACGACCTGACCAGCACTTACTTCGAGACCGACGTTGAACGTTCGCCAGGCGACCTGCGCCAGTACGGCTACAGCCGCGACAAGCGTGGCGACTGCCGCCAGGTGGTGATTGCCTTGATCGCATTGAGCAACGCTACGGACGGGCCAAGCGCATCTGGGTGATGGACCGGGGCGTGCCCACCGAGGACAGTCTGGCCAAGATGCGGCGCATCGGCGCGTCCTACCTGGTAGGCACACCCAAGGGCCGGCTCAACAAGCTGGAGTGTGGCTTCCTGACCCAGCCTTGGGCGCGTGTGCGCGAGGGCGTGCAGGTCAAGCGCCTGAGCGTCGAAGAGGACACCTACGTGCTGGAACAAAGCGATGCGCGCATCAACAAGGAACGTGCCATGCGCCGGCGCCGGCTCGGGCACTACGTGCAGCGGCTGCACGCCTTGCAAGGCCAGGCGCTCACGCGCGATCAGTTGCTGATGAAGCTCGGTGCGGCCAAGCACGAGGCCGGGCGTGCCGCACACCTGATCAAGGTGCATCTGCCCCAGGCCAGCACCAGCTCCAGGACGGTGTCTTTCGAGTTCGAACTCGATCGCGTCAAACTGCGCCAGGTGCGTCGCCGTGAGGGCCGCTATCTGCTGCGCACCAACCTCGCAGGCCATGACCCGGCGCAACTCTGGAGCTTCTACATCCAACTCACCGAGGTCGAGCAGGCGTTCAAGGAACTCAAGCACGACTTAGCGGTGCGTCCGATCTATCACTCCAGCGAACGGCGCATCGAGGCACATATCTTCGTGGCCTTCCTGGCCTACTGTTTGCAGGTGAGCTTGAAAGCGCAACTGCGCACCCTGGCGCACGGCATCACACCAGGCGAGGTGATTGCCAAGTTCAAGACCATGCAGATGGTGGACGTGCACTTGCCCACCACCGATGGGCGCGAACTGGTGCTCTCGCGTTACACCCAGCCCGAGGCCGACCATCGCATGCTGCTGGAGTTGCTCCACCTCAAACTGCCCGAACAGTCGCCCCCCAAAATCACCGCCAAGCTCGCCAAACAGCACCACCAAGCGGTCTCGGCGTAGTGGAGACCTTTGCCCTTGCGCTCAAGCAAATCAACAACTTACCAGCGGTTCACTTCGCCGGTTGAGAAAGATGGGATAGTGCTCATGGATCAGCGCCCAGTTAACCGTCCCGGAAAAAAGCGAATTGATCCTTGAGTACCGGTTGTCGTTGTCGGACCGATAGAGCGTAAGACATTGCCAGCGTCGGATACGCGGCATCAGCTCAATACCCAGCAAGTATGCAAGTCCAAAGACCGCTGCTGACTGGCCATGCGTATCAACATGCACGCGGCTGGGCCGCACATCCGATAGATTCTGAAGCAGCGCATCCAGAATGTACGTCGTCTCATAGGTTCCGCAGGCGATGAAGCGGCTGAACAGTGCAATGTAGTTGTCAGCAACGTGGCGATAAGCGATACCACCGGTCTTGCCGTAACGAATGTGATGTTCGGCAAGCAGGTTGTCTTCGTACGTTTCAAAATGGGTGCCGTCGGCGGCAGCGGATTGCCCCGTCCCCCATTGCTGGGGCAACTCAAATCGGGCATACAGATTGATCAAGTCTGCGGAGGCAGCACGCAAGTCAGCGATGTCAACATGGCGACGATCGGCAAGTGCCAGTTGATCAGCAGAAACGGTTCCACCGAGATGGCGCGCCGCTTCCGTTGGCCCGAGGCCGCAGCCGTAGGCAAAGGTGGTCAGCACGTAACGGTGATTGGCATCTTTAGTCTGGGGAGCAAGCCGGGACGGGAGACCGAAGTGTCGCCCCCATTGTGCCCAGTGTTCTGTGTTTGAAATCGCCTCCAGCACAGCCCGCTCAGGCATGTGGGCCATCATTTGGCTCTCAAGGTCGATAGCAGTTTCGGGCGTGACCACTGTCTGCAGCCGCGTTACGACTGGCCGGCCATGTTTTCCTCGTCGTAGGTATGCCTGTTGACCGCTACCCACTGCGTTATCCAGAAAACGGGCTTTCTGTTCAAGGGCATTTTTCACTGCGCGCACCAGGCCGTCGGCGCCATCAGCCCATCCACGTGCCGTGGCATA
>CAYHDD010000339.1:0-4298 GCA_964355195.1 uncultured Rhodoferax sp.
TCACCCTCAACTTCACCCGCCAGCGCCAGCTCGCGCATCGATTGCTGCAGCAGATGATAGCGCGCAAGTGGGGGCGCATCATCAACATCACCGGCAATTCCGAGCCGGAGGGCATCAACGGCGCTTTCTGCGCCAAGGCGGCGATGCATTCCTGGGCCAAGGGCCTGTCGCGCGAGGTGGGCAAACACGGTATCACGGTGAATTGCATCCCCCCCGGGCGCATCCTGAGCGAGCAGATTCTGCGCAACTACACGCCCGAATACCGCCAGTGGCAGTCTGAGCACGAAATCCCCGTCGGCCGCTACGGAGAGCCCGAGGAACTGGCCAACCTGGTCTGCTTCCTGGCCTCGCCGCTGGCGAGCTACATCACCGGCACTGTGATTGCTGTGGATGGAGGGTTGAGGAGATACCAATTCTGATGCTGCCAACTTCTTGAGGGGTCGCCGCTTCTCGTGGCCGCAGCGACTGGGCATGGCCCCGCCCCTCATGGTGCCAAACGCGCACAAATCGGTGCGGACCCATGCCCAGCCTCTGCGGGTGGCGGGGGTGGGCTGTGTCGCAAGTGGCGCGTTGGCAGACAGGTGCGCTGTCGGCGTCTAGTCAGGCAGCCGAAAACGTCAGTAAGGCAAACTCGGCGCTGACTAAATTTCGCCAGGATAGGCGACGCGGTTCAAAGGGGCGGAAATGACTTCGATAACTTGTGCCGATCGCGGAAAGTCGATGCCACATGCGGCTCATCGCGCTGTTGGTCAGGTGCATCCTCAGGCACTACGCGGTGATATCGCGTCGGATATCCTGGAAACCCAGAATATCTACATCGCGACCAGTGCCGGAAGAAGCACGCGCGCTCACGGGTTCGAGCTTTCGCTGCACAATTGACTTCACTCCCTACCAGTTCCAACGGAACACTTGATGCAGACAAATCCCCGAGTTCGCCGCGCCGCGTGGATGCAAGTCGGTTTCACATGCGTCGGCTTGGTCGCCTCAGTCCTTGAAGCGCTCGGCCTCACCCTCCCTGGCATTAGTTCTATGCCAGCGCCGCCCACTGGAACCTCGATCCATGTGATCGGCATCGCCTATGCCATCACCCTGCTGCTTAGCGTTGGCAATATCGCATGCGCCATGGCCTACATAAGAGGCGGTGACGTCGCACGTATTGGTCTAGTCATGTTCAGCATCCTCATGCTGTTCGCATATCCCGTGGGTACCGCAATCGGAACCTATACGCTTTGGGCCATCTTCTCAAGTCGTCGAACTCACGATGCGAAGCAAACTGTGGCCGACACCTAACCACTCGCTGAGCCGGACACGCAACGACATGCCACGCTTGGGCCTGATTCATTCTGGCCCAAGCGCGTCCTCACCGCTGCGCTGGCAGCGGTTGGGGTGAGTTTTCTTGTTCTGATGCTGCTGATTGCTGGCTATGCCTTTGTCTTGGCTTTTGAAGTTCGGGGCGCGCCTGATCAACGTGCCATCAATCACTTTGCGGGTCGGATCAGTCCCAGGTCGCTGCTTCACAGGGGGAAGCTTGGTCCCGCTTGGCTGGCACGTTGATCCCCGCCTTGATCATTGAAGCCGCTCACCCGCAGTGATAGCATCGCGTCATGACTTCCACTGCCATTGAACAAACGGTACTGGGCCTGCCCAAAGCAGATCGTGCGCATCTGGCGCATTTGCTGCTGGAGAGCTTGGATGCGCCGTCGGGCGCTGATGTTCGGGAACTCTGGCTGGGTGAGGCACGTCGCCGTGCTGATGAAATTGACGCGGGAAGGGTAGAGCTGGTCAGTGGGGAAGAACTTGAGCGGCAGGTTCAGGCACTCTACAAGTGAAATATTGCCTCCATCCTGAGGCCGCTGAAGAGCACAAGAAGCAGGTCGCTCAGTACGAAGAGATGCAGACAGGATTGGGAAGGCGTTACCACGCTTGATACAGCGCAGACCGTCGAGGACATGGACATCGCCGGTTTCCGTCTTCATTCGTTGAATGCGGGGCGAGAGCGGGCGCTGGTCGATATTTGTCAATGGCAACTGGCGCGTCACCTTTGAATTTGAGAATGGCAACGCATTGATTTTGGATTACGAGGACTATCACTGATGGCTATGCACAACCCACCCCATCCCGGCGCATTTATCCAGGAGGTGTACTTGGCGCCCAATGAAATGAGCTGTAGGGAGCTTGCCCTCAATTTGGGTGTTGCGGCATCGACACTTCATCGCGTTTTGAGTGAAGCGAGCGGTGTGAGTCCGGAAATGGCATTGCGCCTTTCAAAAGCAGTAGGGCGTTCCCCCGAAAGCTGGCTGACGATGCAGGATAACTACGATTTGTGGCAAGCCAAGCAAACGGTGGACTTGAAGAAGGTCCGTAAGATCGAGTTCAATTACGCTTAGTTGCCAGAAAGAAACCTCATGAACTCAACATCTTTGCTCCCACGCCGCCGCCTGTTGCTGGCCGCTGGCGCTGCTGGCCTGGGGGCCGTTGGCCTGCCGCTGGTTGCGCAGAGCAACTGGCCGTCCAAGCCGATACGCTTCGTTGTGCCGTTCGCGCCGGGGGGCACCTCGGAGATCGTGGCGCGTTCGGTGGCGGCCGAGTTGACCAAGCAGCTGGGCCAGAACGTCTTTGTCGAGAACAAACCGGGCGGCGCTGGCACGGTGGCGATGAGTGATGTGGCGAAAGCCGCACCCGACGGGCACACGCTGATTCTGGGGCACGTCGGCACCTTGGCGGTCAATCCTTACATGCTGAAGAACCAGCCCTACGACGTCAACAAGGATTTCATCCCGGTCACGCTGTTGGCCAAAGTGCCGAATGTCTTTGTCGTGCACGCCGACGTGCCGGCCAAGAATTTCCAGGAGTTTGTGACTTACGTCAAGAAGAATCCGGGGCAACTGAACTACGGCTCGGCCGGCAATGCCAGTGCCGGCCACTTGGCCATGGAGTACTTGAAGCTGGTCACTGGCATGTTCATCACCCACATCCCGTACCGCGGTACCGGGCCGCAACTGACCGACCTGCTGGCCGGGCGCACGCAGGCCTCCTCGGCTGGCTTGCCTGCGCTGTCGGCGCATATCAAGAGCGGCAAGCTGCGCGCCATTGCGGTCGGGACGCAGCAGCGCATTTCGCAGTTGCCGGATGTTCCGACCGTGGCTGAAATCGGATTCAAGGACTTTGAGACCTCGCAGTGGTATGGCATCCTGGTGCCGGCCGGAACGCCGGCTGACATTGTCCGACGGGTGCAGGAAGAGTCGCTCAAGGCCCTGCGTTCAAGTGCCGTTACCGAGCGCTTTGCCAACGACAACGCAGTGGGCGGTGGTGGCCCTTCGGCCGAGTTTGCCGCTTTCATACGGCAAGAACAGAAGACTTGGAGCGACATCGTCCGGCGCGCCCAGATCAAGGCTGATTGAGAGGCTGGCACGTCGGTAGTTGATCGGCCGGGTTTTCGCGGCGGCGTCAAAACCGACCCGGTGGGGCATTTCAGCAAGGCTTTCGCCGGAGCGGCGGAGATTGCTGTTTCATTGATTCAGGTCATGTGGGTTTGGACCGGAAACCGAGGCAAATTCAGTTAAGCTCGGCGTCGCAGTGTTTCCCCCGAACCCAGCGTCGGAGGGCCGCAGCACTACTTTACAAATTTCAAGTTGAGGAGTTGCTTCATGCAAACTGGCGTACCCACCGGGACGACATCGGGACAGACCCCGACCACCGTCGCCCCCGAGACAAGCAAACGATCACAGCGTATCGGCGTGCCGCGTGAAGTTTTTCCAGGTGAAAAACGCGTCGCCACGGTTCCTGAGGTGGTAGAGAAGCTCATCAAACTGGGCTTTAGTGTCGCGGTTGAGTCGGGCGCCGGCGACGCTGCCAATTGCAGCGACGAGGCTTACCGGGCCGCGGGCGCCACGGTGATAAGCGACGTGGCCGAGTTGTGGGCCACTTCCGACATCGTCTTCAAGGTGAGCGTACCGACGCCCGAAGAAGTCGGCCTCCTGCGCGAAGGCGGTACCCTGATCGGCTTTATCTGGCCGGCCCAAAACCCTGAGTTGATGCAACAACTCACAGCGAAGAAGGCGACCGTTCTGGCCATCGACGCTTTGCCGCGCATGCTCAGTCGAGCCCAGAAGATGGACGCCTTGACCTCCCAGGCCGGCGTTGCGGGCTACCGTGCCGTCATTGAGGCTGCCAACGCTTTCGGCCGCTTCTTCAATGGCCAGATCACGGCCGCGGGCAAGGTTCAGCCGGCCAAGGTCTTCATTGCCGGCGCCGGTGTGGCCGGCCTCGCGGCGATCGGCACTGCGGCTGGCCTGGGC
>CAYHDD010000340.1:0-4289 GCA_964355195.1 uncultured Rhodoferax sp.
CGTCCAGCCCAAGCTTGCGGGCGTAGATTGCCATGGCGCTGCCGCGCACCGGGTCGAAAACTTCGTCACCGCGCAAAAGACCGCCTTCGCTGAAGTTCTCAAGGCCGACCGGAATGGGCGAGAACGTGTTCGTCTCGGTCTGTATGCCACCAAAGAAGAGCCGCAATGCATTCATGGTTTAAGTCCTTTTAATTTGCCAAGCCCAGCCAGTCGCGCATCACCGAGACCCGGTCCATGCCGGGTGCGCGTGGCGCTTCGCCGGTGGTTCCGGGTGTTCGCGAGAAGCGCGGCACCGGTGAAGGCTGAGGTACACCGAAGGCACTGGTCATCGCGCCACGGGCCATGTTGTGTGGATGGGCTGCCACTTCGTCGAGATCGAGAACTGGGCTGACACAAGCGTCGCTACCCTCGAAGTGCTCGCACCAACCCTGGCGGTCTCGCAAGTGAAAAACGGCTGCCAGCCGCGCCTTCTGCGTGGGCCACAGCGCGGGGTCGTTCTGCGTGTCGAACAGGGCGTCGTCGAGCAAACCGAGCCGTTCGCGCAGGGCGCGGTAGAAGGGTGCCTCGATAGCCCCAACGGCCAGCCAGCGCCCGTCTGCGCACTCGTAGCAACCATAGTAGTGTGCTCCGCCGTCCAGCCAGTTGGTGCCGCGCGGGCCGTTCCATCGGCCTTGCGAGCGCATCCACTGGAAGATACCCATGAGCGCAATGCTGCCATCGGTCATGGACGCATCCACCACCTGCCCGCTACCAGAGCGTCTCGTTTCGTGCAACGCTGCCAGCAAGCCAAAGAGCAGCAGCATCGCGCCGCCACCGAAGTCTCCCACGAGATTCAGCGGAGGCACTGGCGGGCCACCCGCTTGGCCGATGCTGGCAAGTGCGCCCGACAGTGCGATGTAGTTGATGTCGTGTCCCGCTGTCAATGCCAGTGGTCCGCTTTGACCCCAGCCGGTCATGCGACCGATGACCAGGCACGGGTTATGTCTCAACAGCACGTCCGGTCCTAGGCCCAAGCGTTCGATCACGCCTGGGCGAAAGCCCTCGACGAAGAGATCGGCCTTACCGGCCAACGCCAGTACCGTCTGTACGCCTTCGGACCGCTTGAGGTCGACCGCGACGGAACGTCGCCCACGCACCAGGATGTCGGTTGGGTCATATAGTGACCCGGGCCGGTCGATGCGCACCACGTCGGCGCCGGCATCGGCCAACAGTGCGCAAGCGAACGGTACCGGTCCGAGCCCCGCCAGTTCGAGCACGCGCAGGCCGACCAGCGGACCTTGCGACATGGTCAGGGCTTAGGTTACTTTGCGGTACATGGTGACGACACATGCACCACCTAGTCCAAGGTTGTGCTGTAGCGCGATGCGCGCACCCTCTACCTGCCGCGCTTCGGCCTGGCCACGCAATTGCCAGGTCAGTTCTGCACATTGGGCCAAGCCCGTCGCGCCAAGCGGATGACCCTTGGACAGCAGTCCGCCTGATGGGTTGGTGACGACGCGGCCGCCGTAGGTGTTGTCGCCATCCATGATGAACTTCTCGCCGCCACCCTCCGGTGCCAGGCCCAGGGCTTCGTAGGTCAGCAGCTCGTTGGTGGTGAAGCAGTCGTGCAGTTCGCACACATCGATCTCACCCGGCCCGATGCCCGCCTGTTCATATGCCTGGGCTGCGGCGTTACGCGCCATCTCGAAGCCGACGATACGTATCATGCTGTGACCCTGAATAGTAGCTAGCGGGTCGGTCGTCATCGCCTGGGCCACTATCTCCACAGAACGATCAGTCAAGCCCTTTCGTCGTGCGTAGGCCTCGGACACGATCACCGCCGCCGCCGCTCCGCATGTGGGTGGGCAGCACTGGTAGCGTGTGAGCGGGCCGAAAATCTGCTTGGAAGCCATCACTTCCTCAAGCGTGAGCTTGTCCCGGAAGATGGCGTGCGGGTTGCGAGAGGCGTGGTCGCGTGCCTTTACCGAGATGCGGCCAAAGGCTTCGTCGCTGGTGCCGTACTTTTGTTGATGTTCCTGACCAGCGCTGCCAAACAACAAGGCAGCCATCGGCACTTGGTCGTTCCACGCGATGGTCTCGTGGGCATGGGCAAGCTGCTGACCCATGATGCTGGGCCGGTCAGTGGCCGTGACACCTAGTGCGCCAGGATTCATTTGCTCGAAGCCCAGGGCCAAGGCAACGTCGCACACGCCGTGCGCAACCGCCTGGCGTGCCAGGAAAAGAGCCGTCGACCCCGTTGCGCAGGCGTTGTTGACGTTGACGATGGGGATACCCGTGAGCCCCACTTTGTATAGCGCCTGTTGGCCACTGGTCGAGTCGCCGTAGACGAAGCCGGCATAGGCTTGCTGGACTTCGGTGTAGTCCAGCCCCGCGTCCTTCAGAGCTAGGCGGGCGGCCTCGGCGCCCATGGCGTCATACGGTTCGCTGGCTCCAGGCTTTTTGAACGGCACCATGCCAACGCCGGCCACCCAGGCTGCGATATTTGCTTTCGTCATCTTTACTCTCCAATGTGTTCAAGTGAGATTCTCAACGGCGCTGGCGGTCTGGCCCGACATTGCGCTGTGCATCAGTTCCTGCGTGTATTCGTGCCTCGGCGCGTTCAGAACATCGGCCGCCGCACCCTGCTCGACGACCACGCCGCGGAACATCACGGCCACGTCGTCGGCCAGGTGCCGTACCACCGCCATGTCGTGGCTGATAAATAGGTAGCCGAAACCGTGTTCGCGCTGCAGATCCGTTAGCAGATTTAGGATCTGCGCCTGCACCGAGAGGTCCAGTGCCGAAGTCGGTTCATCCAATACCAGAAGGCGTGGGCTGGCGGCCAGTGCGCGGGCAATGGCGATGCGTTGGCGCTGGCCCCCAGAGAACTCGTGCGATCGGCTTGCGAGCGCATCGCGGGGTAGACCGACTTGGTCGGCCAGCCTCTCGGCTACCCCAGTGGTCGACCGGCCAGCAATAAGGAGCGGTTCAGCGATCAGGTCGCGCACGTACATGCGGGGGTCCAGCGAACTCTGAGGGTCTTGAAACACGATCTGCATGGCAATGCCGGCCTGTAGGCGGCTTCTGGGTGTCATGCGGGTGATGTCCTGGTCCTCGAAGAACAATGCGCCTGCACTAATCGGCACCAGCCCCATAATGGCCTTGGCTAGGGTGCTCTTGCCGCAGCCCGATTCACCCACCACGCCGAGAGTGTGGCCCGAATTGATCGACAGCGAAACACTGCTGACCGCAGCCGAGGGCCTCGAGTCATAGTGCACCGAAACTTGGTCGAGCTTGAGCAAAGGACGCGTCAAAAGAGCTCCCCTTTTAGTTGGTCCTGTTGGGTTAGCCAGCATGCTGCCGCGTCCCCACTTGAGATATCGGCCAGAGGCGGTACTTCAGAGCATTGTTGGAACGCCAAATGACAACGCGCCCGGAAGCAGCAACCGGGCATGGTCTGCATCGATGTGGATAGCGTTTTTAGCCGGGACTTTGGCCGAGCTCGACCAGGTAAGCAATCTAGAAGGGCCCGCGTGTAGGGGTGTCTGGGCGCAGCTAGCACGGCGGTGGTTGACCCCCGCTCAACAATGCGGCCCGCATACATCACATGCACTGTTTCACAGGCGCGGCGAATGACACCGATGTCGTGCGAGATCAACAGCACTGCAGTACGGCGTTCACGCGCCAATGTCAGCAAGAGCGTGAGCACCTGTGCTTGGACGGTGACATCAAGCGCGGTTGTAGGCTCGTCAGCCACGATCAGCGCCGGTGTGCAGGAGAAAGCCATTGCGATTAGCACCCGCTGACGCATGCCACCACTGAGCTGGTGCGGCCAGGCATTGAAAACGTCTTCGGGTGAGTCGATGCGCACGTCGGCTAGCAGCTTCAGTGCTCTGTGGCGGGCGCTACTCGAGTCTGGCTCTGTGTGCCGACGGATTACGTCAACCAACTGGCGCCCAATAGACAAGGTCGGGTTCAGCGCCGTCATAGGCTCTTGAAAAATATAAGAAATTTCTTTTCCTCTTAGCAATCTCAAGGTTTCATTGCCACAGGCTAAAAGGTTATTTTCAATGCCCGCACTATTTTCGTAAATAACATTTCCATCTATAGAAAGCGACTTCGGAAGTAGCCGTGTTAGGCCCATACACGTAACACTTTTACCGGATCCAGATTCTCCTACAATTCCTGTTATAGAGCCCGCATGGACTTCAAACGAAATAGAATTAACCAATTTTTTATCATTGGCTTTTGCTGAAAAATTAGAAACAGATAATAACGGCATAATTTCCGTTACCTAATTCGATCATAAG